>CALCBO010000197.1 GCA_937897245.1 uncultured Caryophanales bacterium
TTTCTGTTACATATACCATTCTTGGCAGTTTGTATTTTTCACATAATTCCCAAGCTTTTTCTGTACCAACCTCCACGCCTGCTTTTCCGGAAACAACGATAACGGCTGCATCCGCTGCGCTCACCGCTTCTTCTACTTCGCCAACAAAGTCAAAATAACCAGGGGTATCTAAAATGTTAATCTTCGCTTTTTCCCATTCGATTGGGATTAAACTTGTGCTGAGAGAGAATTTACGTTTTTGTTCTTCTTTATCAAAATCGCTGATTGTATTTCCGTCAGCTACTTTTCCCATTCTATTAGTTGCGCCTGATACGTATGCCATCGCTTCAACTAAACTAGTTTTTCCGCTGCCTCCATGTCCTAATAATACTACGTTTCTTACTTCATCCGTTCTGTACACTTTCATATTTCGTGATGCCTCCTTGTTTGTAGTTTCGCATGTAAACATTGTACTAAATTTTTTTGATTTTATCAACTCTATTATGTAATTTGTACAAAATTTTTGTGTGGTTTTTTGATTTGTTTGAATTTTCAAACACTTTCATGCATTAAAGTGTGGGAGTATTGACTTTCAATTGGGGACGTAGTAAAATTGAATTTAACTACGTCCCCAATTGGATTTAGTGGTGTCCCTTTTTTAAGATACCCCTGTCCCTTTTCGGAACAATGAAAGGATGAACAACTATGAACCCAACAAAGAAAATTGGTTTTGTAGGCCTGGGATTAATCGGCGGTTCCATCGCAAAAGCCATTTGCCAATATTATCCGGATTACGAAATCATTGCATTTGATAAAAATAAAGAAACTTTGGCACTTGCGACGCAGGAATCCGTCATCAATGTAGCCTGCACCAGCATCGATGACAATTTTGCTAACTGTGATTACATATTTTTATGTACCCCAGTTGGATACAACGTCGCATATCTAAAACAATTAAAAAACTATTTACACAGCGATTGCATTTTAACAGATGTCGGTAGCGTAAAAACATCTATTCATAAAGAAGTAACTGCACTAGATTTAGAAGAATATTTTATAGGCGGTCATCCGATGGCTGGTTCCGAAAAGTCGGGCTTTGTCAATGCAAAACCTGTATTAATTGAAAATGCCTATTATATCTTAACCCCGAGTGCAAAAGTCCCTCAAGAAAAAGTAGATGCATATTCAAAACAGTTAAATGATAATTAATAATTCTACAACAAAATAATGTTCTTAAATCCTAAGGTTGTAGACCTTAGGATTTTCTTTTTAAAGGAGAGGTGAGTATGATTAAGTTGTTTAAAAAAACAAATGAGTTTGCAACTCCATATACGATTAAGAATACCTTAAAATATAGTGATAATAAGACAAAAGCATCTTTTTTTATAATGGGCTTAGGAAATATTTTAAGAAAACAAGTCGTTAAAGGTATTATGTTTTTAGGAATTCAGCTTTCATACATCTTGTTTATGATTTTTAAAGGAATTCAATTTATTATTGATTTACCTGGACTTGGATCATTAATTCAAGGTGAAGTATGGAATGAAGCAAAAGGAGTATATGAATATACTTCAGGAGACAATTCTGTATTAATACTTTTATTTGGTATTGCAACTATTTTTATAACTATTGGTTTTATTATGATATATTTTTCATCTATTAAAAGTGCTTATAAGGCTCAATGTTTAGAAGAAGCAGGAAAACCGCTTCCTACTTTCATAGATGATGTGAAAGAATTGTTTAATACTCAATTACACAAGTTATTATTAACTGGTCCAGTTATGGGTGTGTTAGTTTTTACAATTTTACCACTTGTTTTTATGATTAGTATGGCTTTTACTAATTATAGCAAAATTGATTCACATCTTGTTTTATTTGATTGGGTTGGATTAAAGAACTTTGCAGAGGTTTTAAGCTTTAATAGTTCTATAGGACAACAATTCTGGTCTGTATTAGGATGGACTATTATCTGGGCGATATTCGCAACATTTTTAAATTATTTCTTTGGTATGTTATTAGCTTTAGTTATTAATAGAAAAGATACAAAGTTTAAAGCATTCTGGAGATTCTGTTTTATTTTGTCTATAGCTGTTCCTCAATTCGTTTCTTTATTAATTATGAGAACAATGTTACAGCCTGAAGGTGCAGTCAATGTATTACTTAGAAATGCTGGAATTATCGGCGCTTCTACGTCTTTACCATTCTTTACTAATCCAACTTGGGCACGAGTTACAGTTATTGTTATTAACTTATGGGTAGGTATTCCTTTTACAATGTTGCAGGTAACAGGTATTCTACAAAATATTCCTGCAGAATTATATGAATCTGCAAAGGTAGATGGAGCCAATGCTGTTACAATTTTCTTTAAAATTACATTACCTTATATGTTGTTTGTAACTACTCCTTACCTAATTACAACATTTATGGGAAATATCAATAACTTCAATGTTATTTACTTATTATCAGGAGGAGATCCTACACCTGTAGGTATGACTGCAGGTAAGACAGATTTATTAGTTACTTGGCTATATAAATTAACAGTTGATAAACAATATTATAACTGGGGTGCAGTTATTGGGATTTTAACATTCGTTGTATTAGCAATTGTTTCTTTAGTAACTTATAGAAATAGTAATTCTTATAAAGATGAGGAGGGATTCATGTAATGAAAAAAATAAAATCATATTCTAGAAAGAGAAAAATTACAAATATCTTTGTTCATCTTGGTTTAGCTGTTTTAGCTGTTATTTGGGTTCTTCCAATATTCTGGGTTATTCTTACAAGTTTTAGAGCGGAGAGAGGTTCATATGTAACAACTTTCTTCCCTAAATCATATACAATAGATAATTATGTTCGTTTATTTACTGAAACTAATGTTTTAGATTTTCCTCAAATGTTTATGAACACTTTAATAATTGCGATTTTCTCATGTCTAATTTCATGTTTCTTTGTATTATCTGTTGCATATTGTACTTCTCGTTTAAGATTTAAAATGAGAAAACCTTTAATGAATATTTCTATGATTTTAGGATTATTCCCTGGATTTATGTCAATGATTGCGGTATATTATATCTTGAAAGCAGTTGGATTATCAGAAGGAGCTAGGATTAGAGTAGCTTTAATCCTTGTTTATAGTGCTGGTAGTGGAACAGGATTCTATGTTGCAAAGGGATTCTTTGATACAATTCCTAAAGCATTAGATGAAGCTGCATATATTGATGGTGCAACAAAGTGGCAGGGCTTTACTAAGATTACGATGCCGCTAAGTAAACCAATCATTGTTTATACTGCTTTATCTGCATTTTTAGCACCATGGGTAGACTTCATTTTTGCGAAAGTTATTTGTCGTGCTGAGGCAAGCCAATTTACTGTTGCGATAGGTATGTGGAGAATGTTGGAAATGACTATGATTGATGCATGGTATACAAGATTCGCAGCTGCAGCAGTTTGTGTTTCAATTCCAATTGCAATATTATTTATGTTTATGCAGAAATTTTATGCAGAAGGAATGTCAGGAGCAGTTAAAGGATAATGAAGAAAATAGTTTTGCTTATAGTTTTAAGTTTATTTATATCTAGTTGTCAAATGGAGTCATCTAACAATGACTCCTTTAGTGCTAAAGAAATAGAAAAACAAAATAAAATTGCAAGTATTACGCCATATGAACCATATGGCGAGACAATAGAATATACGCTTGCTAAATTAACAGGTTTGAATAATATGCCAGATGGAGATACTTATGAAGATAATGCTATAACACGCTTTTTGAAAGAAAAATTAAATGTTCAAAACATTGATGTTATAGAAGCTCAGGATTCTCAATATGAAAATAGTATCGATATGTTTATTTCTTCAAAGAAATTACCTGATGTTATGATTGTTCAGGATTATGATGATTTAAAGTATCTTGTTGATAATGATTTGATAGCAGATTTGAGTGATGCTTATAAGAATTGTACGACTGATAAAATCAAAGAAATATATGCAAGTTATGGTGATACAATTCTTGATAATGTTACATTTGATGGGAAAATTATGGCTTTACCTGAAACTAATATTATTAATGGACCTAATTTAATTTGGTTAAGAAAAGATTGGATGGATAAACTTTCTTTAGATGAACCAAAATCTTTGAAAGATGTTGAAAATATAGTAGAACAATTTATTACTAAGGATCCAGGAGGTAATGGTGAAGGAAATACTATTGGGTTAATGGTTATTAATTCTTTAGTTAATGAAGCAGGATATAGTGCTGAATATTTATTGGATGTTATTTTTGCTTATTATGATGCTTATCCTAAACAATGGATAGAAGATGAAAATGGTCAGATTGTCTATGGTTCTACAACTCAAGAAGCCAAGAAAGCACTAGAACATATTCATGAATTATATAAAAAAGGGATTATAGATAAGGATTTTATTTTAAGAACTACCCATAATATCGTTGATGAAATAGTAGAAGGACATTGTGGATCTTTCTTTGGACCTTGGTGGGCTAGTAATAATCCATTAGTAGATGCAGTAAAAAATGATTCTTCAGCTAGCTGGAAATGTTATTTGATTCCTACAGAAGATGATGGGTCTGTAAGTTATTTTGCACAAAATCCTTCTTCTAAATATGTTGTTGTAAGAAAAGAATTTGAGCATCCGGAGATTATTTTTAAAATGACAAGTGTCCAATTTGATTATTTAAGATTTGAGGATAAAACTGTAGAAGAAATAAATAATTATGAAAGAAATAATGTTGATCAGACAGCAAGACCTTTATCTATAAATATAGATTATGCTGATGCATTAATGGATAGTCATGATAATATTAAGGATGTTATTAATGGTGATAAAGATATAGAAGATATCCCAATCTTAGATGCTTCTTATGCTAAAGCTTGTTTAGATTATTTGAAAAATAAAGAACTTATATCTGAAAAGACATATAAAAGAATTTATAAAAAATATAGATAGAAAGGATTTTTATGAAAACAGTTGCTTTCCATACTTTAGGTTGTAAAGTTAATACATATGAATCAGAAGCAATGCTTAAGTTATTTGCGAATGATGGTTATAAAGAAGTTGATTTTAAAGAAAAAGCAGATGTATATGTTATCAATACGTGTACAGTTACAAATACAGGAGATTCTAAATCAAGACAGATGATTAGAAAATCTCATCGTAATAACCCTAATGCGGTTATTTGTGTTGTAGGATGCTATAGTCAGGTAGCTAGTGAAGAAATTAAAACTATTGAAGGTGTTAGTATTGTTTTAGGGACTCAGTTTAGGAATCAGGTTGTAGAATTGGTTCATGAGTATCTACAAACTCATGAACAGATTGTTCGTATTGCTGATGTTATGCGTTCTGCTCGTTTTGAAGATTTAGATATAGATGAGTTTACCAAGAATACAAGAGCATTCTTGAAAATACAGGACGGCTGCAATAATTTCTGTACTTATTGCATTATTCCGTATGCAAGAGGAAAAATGCGTTCTAGAAGTAAGGAGAGTGTTTTATCTCAAGCACAGTCTTTAGTTAATCATGGTTTTAGTGAGATTGTTTTAACTGGTATTCATACTGCTGGTTATGGGCAGGATTTTGATGATTATAGTTTTTATGATTTATTGGTTGATTTAACAACAAAAGTAAAAGGGTTAAAGAGATTAAGAATTTCTTCAATTGAAATGAGTCAGGTTAGTGAGGGAATTATGAATTTAATTGCAGATTCATCAATTATTGTGGATCATTTACATATACCTATTCAATCAGGAAATGATAATACTTTAAAACGTATGAATCGTCATTATACTACTCAAGAGTTTGAACAAAAATATTTTGAATTAAAGAAAAAACTACCTTCTCTTTCTATTACTACTGATGTTATTGTAGGTTTTCCAGGTGAAACTGATGAAGATTTTGAATCTACTTATCAATGGATTAAAAAGTTACATTTTAATCAGTTGCATGTATTCCCATATTCTAAAAGAAAAGGAACACCTGCTGCAAGAATGAAAGATCAGGTAGATGAGTCTGTAAAGAAACAAAGAGTGAAAGCTTTATTGGATTTATCTCATACTTTAATGAGAGAATATGCTCAACAGCAAATAGGTAAAACATTAGAGGTTTTGATTGAAGAAAAAGATGGAGATTATATGATTGGTCATGCTTCTAATTATTTAAAGGTAAGAGTTAAGTTAGCTGAAGATTCAGTTGGACATATTTATTCAGTTAATATTAAAGAAACAGATGATGTTATTTTAATTGGAGAGATGCTAAGTGAAAAAGATTAATGAATTATTTGATGTAAAAGAAGATTTTAAAATAGTTTCTATCCATAGTGATTCAAGATATGTTGGTAGAGATTCGGTTTTCTTTTGCGTTGATGGTTTAAGTGTTGATGGACATCGTTATGTAGAAGATGCAGTTTTCCAAGGGGCGAAGTGTATAGTTTATTCTAAGCCTCTTCTTTATAAACATCCAGGTATTTTATATATTCAGGTTAATGATGTCTTAGATGAATTGAATCGTGTTGCTGATATTTTTTATGATCATCCTAGTCATAAGATGACAATGATTGGAGTTACAGGAACTAGTGGTAAAACTGTTGTAGCATTGATGATTCATGATATTTTACAACATTTTTTGCGTGTTGGATATATTGGTACTAATGACATTGAATATGCAGGGCATATTATTCAGTCTCCTTATACAACACCAGAAACGATTTTTTTGCATCGTCATTTAAATGAGATGGTTAAAAATGATATTAAAGGTGTATGCTTAGAAGTTTCAAGTCATGGTTTAACTTTGAAAAGGGTGGATGGGGTTCATTTTGATATTGGTATTTTTACTAATAGTTATGAGGAACATCTTGATTTTCATGGAACTATGCAACATCTATATGCATCTAAGGAAAAACTTTTTAAACTCCTTGATAATAAGGGGTATGCGATTTTAAATACTGATGAAGTTCGTTTTTTTAATGAAGTCAAAGATGATGTTAAATGTCAGATTATTACTTATGGTATTGATCATAAATC
>CALCBO010000198.1 GCA_937897245.1 uncultured Caryophanales bacterium
AGATAATGATAAGATTTCTCAAGAAGAAGGTGATTTTGATCCTGATAAATACTTTGATTATGCTAAAGTAGAAAATGGTTCTTTAGATGGTTGGCAAGTATTCAAAAAAGATGGTAAAAAGAATGAATATTATGCAGCTTATAAAGTAAGTAAACCAGATACTAATAAAAATGTTTATGCTGTAGTAATAAAAATAACTGAAGGCAAATCAAGTGATTTTGAAGTATTAAAATTTGTGGCATCTGATGATTACAAATACTTGTTACATTCTATGAGGTTAAAGATGATTACTGAATAGACTCTTAGGAGTCTTTTATGTTGGGGAGATGATATTATTAAAAGATGTAGTTGGTGTAATGAAAAGAATGATAAATATATAAAGTATCATGATAATGAGTGGGGACAAAAGAAATATTTAGATGATAGATACTTATTAGAGATGTTAATACTTGAGTCTTTTCAAGCAGGATTATCTTGGGAATGTATTTTAAATAAAAGAGATTATTTTAAAGAAGCGTACGATAATTTTGAGGCAGCTAAAATAATAAAGTATGATGATAAAAAAATAGAAGAATTAAGTAATAATTCTAAGATAGTAAGAAATAAAAGAAAGATTAAAGCTAGTATTCTAAATACTAAGATATTTTTAGAGATAATAGAAGAATATGGTTCTTTTAAGAATTACTTAGAGTCATTTATAAATAAAGATATTATATATGAAGTAGATAAGACTACTAATGATATTTCAAATAAGATATCTAATGATTTATATAATAGAGGAATGAGATTTGTAGGTTCAGTAATAATATATTCATATTTACAGGCTATTGGATATATTAATTCTCATGAAAAAGAGTGCTTTTTAAATAAAATATAAAAAAGTCTTTTACATTTTTAAAAAAGTATTATAAAATGTAATTGGTATTGCCCCATAGCCAAGCGGTAAGGCAGTGGACTCTGACTCCATCACGCGTTAGTTCGAATCTAACTGGGGCAGCCATTTTTTTTGACAAAAAACCTTATAAATGTTAGAATATGATTATTTTAACGAAGGAGTGATATATATGGATAAATCTGAAATAGTTGATACTTTATTATTATTTTATCGTGGTCATAAACTTACTGATTATTTGAAAACATTAAGTGATGAAGAATTATTAGATGCTAAAGATAATATTAGTGTTGATAGAATTGATGAAGAAAAAGGGGCTATTTTAAATACTATTAATCAAGAATTAGAATATAGAAGACAAGATAATAGTAGTGTTTCTCATAAAAGATAAGTAGATTATTCTACTTTTTGTTTTATTTTTTATTATATTTAGTGTATGATAATAGTGATAATTAAAAAGAGGTGTAGTTTATGGAAAAAGAAGAAAGATTAGAATTAGCTGAATTATTATTTCCAAATATTAAGAATACTAGGGATTATTATGAAGAAAAATATCCAGAGAGAAAACTAAGTGAAGAAGCAATGGTTACTAGATATGGTCCTAGTCCTACAGGAAGTGTACATTTAGGTAATTTATTAAGTGCTTTTGCAGATATGGTTTATGCAAGACAAACTGGTGGTAGTTTCTTTTTAAGAATTGAAGATACAGATCAAAAAAGAATGATTGAGGGTGGAATAGAAAATATTACGGGAGTTTT
>CALCBO010000199.1 GCA_937897245.1 uncultured Caryophanales bacterium
TATTTTTCATTATTTCCACAGATATTTTTTTAAAATTAAAGCATTGACACCTTGATATTATAGTTTCAGGTACTTTTTGAGGATCAGTAGTTGCTAAAATAAAAACTACATGTTCAGGAGGTTCCTCTAATGTCTTTAATAAAGCATTAAAAGCACCTATAGATAACATATGAACTTCATCAACAATGTAAACCTTATATTTTAATTCACTTGGAACTAAAGAAATTTTATTTTTCAAATCACGAATCTCATCAACACCATTATTGGAAGCAGCATCTATTTCAATTATATCAATACATTCTTTAGAAAAAGAATTTAAACAATTATCACATTCACGACATGCTTTACCATTCTTAGAAGATAAACAATTGATATTTCTCGCAAAAATTTTAGAAACAGTTGTTTTTCCAGTACCTCGTGGTCCAAAAAACATATATGCATGAGAAAAGTTATTATTAATAATAGAATTCTGCAAAGTCTTGACAATAGAATCCTGACCTACAACAGAATCAAAATCAACAGGTCTATATTTACGATATAACGCTTGATACATACAATCACCTCAATAAAATATTATAACATAAAAAGAGATATTATTTATATCTCCTTTCTTTAAAAAAACGATTTAAAAGAGCACGAGTTCTCTCTATATCTAAATTAGAAATAAAATTTACACCAGGGTTAGTTAAATCTGTCATAAATATTTGTTTAATTATTTTTGTATTATTAGAATCACTATTACTTAATGCAGAATAAACATTTTTTATTCTTGACTGTTTTATAGCACTAGCACACATCGGACAAGGATCTAAAGTAATATAAATATCACAATCTTCCAATCTCCAATTATTTAACTTTTTCTCAGCATTTCTTATAGCCATTATTTCTGCGTGACCAAAAACAGAATAACCAGATTCTTTATTATTATATCCAAAAGAAATGACATCATTGTTTTTTACAATAACTGCACCTATAGGAACCTCATTTGAATCAAAAGCTTTTAATGAATACTTATAAGCTAAATCAAAAAAATCTTTATTCATAACAACCTCCAAAATAAAAAGTGCACATGAAAGTCGGGTTTTAAGGCTGCTATCTTCCGATTCTGACCTGATTCAACCACTTTCATTGCACAAATAGATTTTAATATAAAAAATTATAAAAGTAAATAAAAACAACAAAAATTAATTAAAAATAAAAATTTCTGTGGATAAAATGTTTCACGTGAAACATTGTTAATAATTATTAATAAAAATTATTTCCCGGGAAATAATTCTATTAAAAAAATACTAATAAAATAAATATATTTTTATATAAATGTCTTACTATTAGAAAAGTATTATTTTTATCTATATTTAAAAAATATTTTCAATAAAGAAATAGTAATAATAATCTATTAAATAAATTAATAGAATAACAATAAATTAATCAATTATAATCTAATTAAAACAATTTAAAAACAATAAAAAAGTATTAAAATATTAATACTTTTTTATTCATTGCTATTATCTGATATTTCTTCAAGTGACTCTTCTTTATTAACTAAAGTAACAGTAGATACTAATTGCTCATCTTTTAAATTTATTAATCTAACACCTTGTGTAGCTCTTTTTAAAGTAGGAACTTGCTCCAATGGTAATTTAATAATGATTCCACTATCAGTAATAATCATCAAATCATAATTATCATTAATTTTTAAACATTTTAAAGAAGCCATATTACCATTCTTTTCAGTTATATTTAAAGCTTTAACACCTTTACTACCTCTATGAGTGAGACGATATTCATCAATAATAGTCATCTTTCCATATCCTTTTTCTGTTACTATCAAAACGTAACTATCGGATTCAACAACCTCTGCACCAACAACATAAGCATCACCTAAATCTATACCTTTAACACCGGAACTACTTCTACCCATAGATCTAATTTCATTTTCATCAAAACGAACTAACCTACCATTACTAGCACCTATTACAATTTCATTTTTTCCACAAGTGCTTTTTACACTTATTAATTCATCATTTTCTTTCAAAACAATTGCAATTTTACCACCTTTTCTAATATTATCGAATTCATCTATTGATGTTCTTTTTATAATACCATTTTTAGTAGCAAACATTAAATACTTAATATTTTGATCATCTCGTTTAATATTAACAATCGAACTTATGTTCTCTTCTTTATCTAATGGTAACAAATTAATTATTGGTAATCCCTTTGATTGTCTAGAAAATTCTGGAATTTCATAACCTTTTAAACGATACACTCTACCTCTATTAGAAAAGAATAATATATAATCATGAGTACTCATTGAAATTAAATGCTCAACAAAGTCCTCTTCATTAGTAGACATACCTTTTATACCTACTCCACCCCTGTTCTGAGTTTTATAAGTATCAGAACGTAACCGCTTTATATAACCTTTTTTTGTAAGATTTATAATAATATCCTCTTCTGGAATTAAAGATTCATCCTCAATATACTCTATTGCAGTCATATCGATACTAGTTCTTCTTTCATCAGAATATTTTTGTTTAATTTCCAACAATTCATTCTTAATAACTTCTAAAATCTTATCATCACTAGCTAAAATAGCCTTCAATTCTGCAATAGTTTTTAATAAATCATTTAATTCATTCTCTATTTTTTCTCTTTCTAATCCAGTTAATCTACGTAATCTCATTTCTAAAATCGCATTAGCCTGAATTTCAGTTAATTTGTAATTGTTCATTAACCCGTTTCTTGCTTCTTCATCAGAAGATGAGGCACGAATTAACTTAATAACTTCATCTATATTATCCAAAGCTATTTTTAAACCTTCCAAGATATGAACACGCTTTTCAGCTACATCTAAATCATATTTTGTTCTTCTAATAATAACTTCCTTTTGATAATCAATATATTTTGTTATAATTTCTTTTAATCCTAATGTCTTTGGTACACCTTGATCTAACATTAAGAATATTATACCGTATGTAGTTTGAAAAGAAGTATGTTTATATAGTTTATTCAAAACAACTTGAGCATTTGCATCTCTTTTCAAAGTAATAGTAATTTTAATACCATCTTTTAAATCTGAATGATAATCAGCAATTCCTTCTATTGTTTTATTATGAACAAGCTCTGCTACTTTATTTTTTAATTCTAAAGTATTAACTCCATATGGAACTTCATCAATAATAATATATTGCTTACCATTTTTTTCTTCAATAGTAGCCCTACTACGAATAGTAATACTTCCTCTACCAGTTTCATATGCTTTACGTATACCACTATTTCCTAGTATTATTGCTCCAGTTGGAAAATCAGGTCCTTTAATATATTTCATCATTTCATCAAGCTCAATATCTGGATTATCAATATATGCAACACAACCATCAATTACTTCACCTAAATTATGTGGAGGTATATTTGTAGCCATACCAACAGCAATACCCGTTGTACCATTTACAAGGATATTAGGAAATCTTGATGGTAATACTTCTGGTTCTCTCTCACTTTCATCAAAATTTGGTAAAAAATTAACAGTATCTTTATTAATATTTCTTAATAATTCCAATGAAATCTTAGCAAGTCTAGACTCCGTATATCTCATAGCTGCAGCACCATAACCTTCTATATTACCAAAATTACCATGACCATCAACTAACATATATCGATATGAAAAATCTTGAGCCATTCTAACCATAGCTTCATAGATTGAAGAATCTCCATGTGGATGATACTTACCGATAACATCCCCAACAATTCTTGCACTTTTTTTATGAGGTTTATCAGGAGTATAACCAGATTCATACATTGAATAAAGTATCCTTCTATGTACAGGCTTTAATCCATCCCTTAAATCAGGAAGTGCCCTTGCTACTATAACACTCATAGAATACTCTAAAAATGAATCTTGAACCTCATTTACAATATTATTTTTTTCTAATCTATCCATTTATAAACCCTCCTAAACATCTAGATTCTCGACATAGGTAGCATTTGTTTCAATAAATTCACGACGAGGTTCAACTTCCTCACCCATCAATTTAGAAAATACATCATCTGCCTCTATTGCATCTTCAACTGTAATCTGTCTTAATACCCTTGTATTAATATCCATAGTAGTCTCATTTAGCTCTTCAGCATCCATCTCCCCTAATCCTTTCATACGAGAAATATCATACTTAGTATTTGGATTTAATGAAGCAATATAACTATCACGTTCTTCCTCATTTAATACATATTTAATAGTTTTTCCATGCTTTATACAAAATAAAGGCGGTTGAGCAGCATATACATGACCAGCTTCAACAATAGGACGGAAAAATCTATAAAATAATGTTAATAACAACACTCTAATATGGCTTCCATCAACATCAGCATCTGTCATAATAATGATTTTATGATAACGAAGTTTACTTAAATCAAATTCTTCGCCTATTCCTGTTCCAAAAGCAGTTATAATAGTACGGATTTCTTCATTACCTAAAGCCCTATCAAGCCTAGCTTTCTCAACATTTAATATTTTTCCACGCAATGGAAGAATTGCTTGAGTCATTGAATCTCTTCCTTTTATTGCACTTCCTCCAGCAGAATCTCCCTCAACTAAGAAAATTTCACTAATAGTAGCATCTTTACTCTTACAATCAGACAACTTTCCATAAAAATTAGTAACATCTAAATCACCTTTACGACGAGTTAATTCACGCGCTTTCTTGGCAGCAACTCTTGCCCTACTCGCAGTCATTGATTTATCAATAATTATTTTTGCTTGATCTGGATTTTCTAGTAAAAATCTCTCAAAAGCAGCAGAGAAAATCTTATCAGCAATAGCACGAACTTCACTATTACCTAACTTTGTCTTTGTCTGCCCTTCAAATTGTGGATTAGGATGTTTAATTGAAACAATCATAGTGATTCCTTCTCGAACATCTTCACCACTTAACGGATCATCTTTCTCTTTTAATAAATTATTGGTAGTTGCATATTTATTTAATATTCTAGTTAATGCTCTTCTTACACCATCTTCATGAGTACCACCCTCTGGAGTAGTAATATTATTAACAAAAGAATAAATACAAGAGTTATAAGATTCATTATATTGCAAAGCGACTTCCACTTTAATATCTTTCTCTTCACCCTCAACATCTACTATAGTTTCATGAATTGGACCTTTATTTTTATTAAGCATTTCAACATATTCAACCAATCCACCTTCATAACAAAATGAATCTTTCTTATCTGCTTCTCTATCATCAAATAAAGATATTCTTAATCCTTTATTTAAAAAAGCTAACTCTTTTAAACGATTCTTTAAAATATCATAATCATATACTGTTGTTTCCGTAAATATATCATCATCAGGTAAAAAATGAACAGTTGTACCAGTTCTATCTTCATCACAGTTATCAATAACTTTTAACTCATCATCAGGATGTCCACCATGACTAAAACTTTGATAATAAACATTACCATTCTTATATACCTTTACTTCTAACCAATCAGATAAAGCCTTAAAAACACTAGCCCGAAATCCCCGAAGTCCACCAGA
>CALCBO010000200.1 GCA_937897245.1 uncultured Caryophanales bacterium
TATCTCCTCTATCAGTTCCAGTTATATTACTATTATCCCAATCATCTCCATAATCATATAATTGCAATCCTGTATCATCGATATTCTCTGTATGTGAATATTTGATACTATTTACTCCAGAGATACTATATTTAACACTATTTGTAATAGTTGAATCACTAAATTCTCCTCCATTTGCATTATAAGTAATATTATATTCAGAAGGTCCACTAGGTATATTTGTTACTGAAAAATTAGCAATGATAGCTTCTTCATTTAAAATTGTTCCTGATGTAGATGACCAACTATCAAATAAATAATTAGTAGAAGGAGTCGCCGTAACACTTCTTTCATCACTAAATGTTAAAACACTACTATTTGTAGTATAAGTCTCTCCTTCAATAACATTCAAACTTGTTGGACTAACTGTTCCATAATTATCATTATTTACATTAAATGTTAATGTATATACTGTAGTTGAAGTATTAACTGCTTCACTATTTGTATAGTCTTCAGTATTTTCGTTAATTGCTCTTACATAAACTGTTCTTTCTCCACTATCTGCTACAATTGCATTTAAATAATTATAACTTGTAGTATTCTCTCCTGTTGGTACTAAAGTCCAATTCGTATTATCTGTACTTATTTGATAGCCACTTGCTCCTTCACTATTAGTCCATGATACTACACCAGTATTTGAAATTGAAAGATTTGTAACTGGACTTATTTCTTTCTTATTCATCATCCAAGTTTGATTAGCAGCATCATTGTGATTATCATCTCCTATACAACCAACAGTATAATTACCAGTATCAGTTGCTTGATAATCTCCATAAAGTGTTCCACCATCACAACTACAAGCAGTCTGAGGTGTTGTATCAAATGTTTTATCTTCACAAGTTAGAATTGCATCAACTTTTTGTATATTGATTGTATAAGTTGCGTCTTTAACTGCTCCTGTCCCTTCATCCCTTGCAGTAACAATTATCGTATAGCTTCCAACTGACTTATCTGCTGGTATTGAGATAATCCCATCACTTGATACTGTAATATCTTCTTCGCCTGATGCCTTTGTAAAAGTATATAATCCAGTACCATCAGTTGGTAGAGTTATATTTTTTTCTACTGTGCCAGTTGAATATAAAGAATTAATTGTTTGATTTGTAAAATTCATTCTAATCTTTTTTGCATTCTTATTTCCTTGAATATAATTTACTCCAAAACTGAAAGTTATAGATTGATCATTTTCTATCAACTCATTATTTTCAATATCTTTTTTATATTCTACTCTTACTTTATAAGTTTCAGTTGAATTAGCTTTTAATTCTTGATTACGTTCTAAGACTATTCCATCACTATAAGTAACAGAATAATCTAAGTATGATGGTAAATTATTGTCACTTATAACAGCAGTTTCACCATCACCTATTTTGTAAGATGAAGTAATTACATCTATCATAGCATCTACTGTACCATCATTTACTGCATCCACTGTAAATTCATAGAAATCTCCTGGTTTATTAAGTGTTACCTCATATGTAACCTCTGTTGTATCATTAGGAGTAATAACGGCAGCTTTATCACCTGTACCAAGGGTTACGCTCCCATTAGATACTTGAACATTTTCAAAATGAATATCCCAGCTAGAATTAGCTAATTTACTAGTACCATTAATATGCATATTACTAGACAAAATAGCATATCCTAAACTAATCATTAATAAAAATACTAAAAATAATAATTTCTGTTTTCTTTTACTTTTACTTTTACTAAATCCTACCATGTTATACACCTTCTTCTACTATATGAATATACCATGCATCTTACAAATTTTCAATAAAAAAAAAGATGTATACTTAACAGTTTTTTTATACAACTTAATAACCTTTCTAATTCTATCATAATATATCTCTTTTGAAAAGAAAAATCTATATTATTTAATATTATGATATAAATAGAAAAATCCCAAAAGGGATTTTTTCTATTCAAAACAAGCTTTAACTATCTCAATTATCTTATCTTGTTCTTCCTTAGTCATTTTATTATCACTTGGTAAACATAAACCTCTATTAAAGATATCCATACCAATATCAATACTTTCTCCTTCAATATAAGCATTAGTACCAGCTCTACCATTACCATTTTTAGTAATAAATGGATTCATTCTATATATTGGTTGCATATGCATTGGTTTCCAAATAGGTCTTCCTTCAGCGTTTACACTTGCTTGTGTAGACCATTTTCTTGCTTTATCACAAGCTTCTTTAGAATCAGTTAATAACATACCACCACTTGATCCAGTAATAATCTTATTACCATTAAATGAAATAATATTATATTTACCAAATGTACCAGTTTGTCTTCCTTTATAACTAGCTCCTAAACCCTCAGCTGCATCTTCTACTAATATAGCATTATGTTTATCACATATTTTCTTAATCTCATCAATCTTTCCAGGTGTACCATATAAATGAACTAAAACTACTACTTTAACATACAATAACCCTCTTTCTAATTAAAGAATAATTTCACTCAGACAATATTATATGATACCAACTATAATATGTGAAAAGTTTTTTTATTTTTATTTCCAATATTCTTCTTCGTAAAAATCAAATAGCCTTTACTACTATTTTTAAAAAAAATATAATCCACTAAACTAATTACACCTTTTTGCACCCACTTCAAAAAAATCAAAACTACTAAACTTGTAAATTACTACTAATATATAAACTTAATATAAAAAATCTCCTAAGAAAATTATTAAAATTGAACTAGAATATATTACTCAATTTAAATAATTTCCTATTTTTCATTATCTAATTATTATGATATAACTTACCTACTTGTACAAGTAAATTAAATTATTTGAGTTTAGGTTTTTTCTAAAAAATTATTACATCTTTTTAGAAATTCTCACT
>CALCBO010000201.1 GCA_937897245.1 uncultured Caryophanales bacterium
TATAAAATTTTAAATGAACAAATAGAGATACAAAGAAACAAAGAACTTAAAGAAGTTAAAACAAAAAGAAAAAATATTAATAATGAAATTGAAGAAACAAGAAAAACAATGTTAATTCAAGATGATAAATTGAAAGAATATCATAAAAAGAAAGATAAAGCAATGATTGGAACCACCAGAGCACACATTAACAATATGATTACTGGTGTAACCGATGGTTTCGAATATCATATGAAAATAGTATACGCTCACTTTCCAATGAAAGTAGAGCCTAAAAAAGATACTGTTGTAATTTCTAATTTCCTCGGGGAAAAATACCCTAGAACTGCTAAAATAGTTGGAGACACTAAAGTAGTAGTTAAAGGTGATGAGGTAACAATTACCGGTATTAATAAGGAATATGTTGGTCAAACTATGGCTAACTTAGAACAAGCAACTAAAATTAAAGGAAGAGATCCTAGAGTATTCCAAGACGGAATATACTTAACTAGCAAAGAATAAATTTGGTGATTTAAATGGCTAACAAAAGATTTAAAAGACAAGAATATGCTCGTTATAAAAAACTTGGAATCAAATGGAGACGCCCTAGAGGTAAAACCAGTAAAATGAGAAGATATGAAGCAGGTAAACCTGACATGCCAGCTATTGGTTACAGAACCCCTAGAGCAATAAGGGACTTACACCCTTCAGGGTACAACGATGTTCTTGTTCATAACTTACAAGAGTTAGAAGACTTAGACCCAGCATGCGATGCTGCAAGAATAAGCGCTTCTATCGGTAAAAGGAAAAAAGCTTTGATGTTAGAAAAAGCATCAGAACTCGGAATTAAAGTTTTAAATAAATAAATTATTCATATTTATAAGTTGAATCAATTCCGGGGCTTATATTTGAATTGATTTGACTATTTAAAATTAAAAAATATAAAAAAGGGAATTTAGATAAATATCTAAATTTATCAGCTATGCTGAATGGAGGATTATATACATGAATCTTACAACTCAAAAAAGATTAGCTGCTAGTATACTCAAAGTTGGTCTTAATCGTGTATGGATTGATCCAGAAAGATTAGAAGAAGTATCCATGGCGATTACTAGAGAAGGAGTAAAGCAGTTAATTAACGATGGAGCTATTAAAGCAAAACCTCAAAAAGGTAATAGTAGCTACAGATCTAAAAAAATCAAAGAACAAAAAGCAAAAGGTAAAAGAAAAGGTAGAGGTAGTATAAAAGGAGCTAAAAAAGCACGTACTCCTAAAAAGAAAGCTTGGATGACTACTATTAGGGCTTTAAGAAAAGATCTTAAAGAAATGCGTGAAGAAGAAGTAATTGATGCAACTACCTATCGTAAATTATACAAAATGGCTAAGGGTGGCGCATTTAGAAGTAAATCTTACATGAGAAACTACGCCCGTGACCATGATTTAATTAAAGGAGAGGAATAAGCATGGCACAAGGAACTAACTATAAAGTAGCTTTCAGAAGAAGAAGAGAAGGAAAAACTGATTACGGAGCTAGAATTAAATTAGTCGATTACGAAAAATCTCGTTTAGTTGTCAGAGTTTCCAACGCTCACGCAACTGTTCAAGTTATTGATTATGCTCCTGAAGGAGATATCACTGTTGCTTCTGCAGTAAGTAAACAATTAGAAAAATTCGGATACAAAGGTAGTACTGGAAACATTTCCGCATTTTACTTAACCGGATATCTCTGTGCTAAAAGAGCTTTAGCTAAAGATGTAGATTATGCAATTTTAGACATCGGTTTAAAATCTCCTATTAAAGGATCTAAAATCTTCGCAGCTCTCAAAGGTGCTGTCGATGCAGGTTTAGAAGTTCCTCACGGTGACTTCATTTTCCCAGAAGATGAACGTATCAGAGGAGAACACGTTGCAAATTATGCTGAATCTTTAAGTGCTGAAGATGTTGCAGCTAAATTCTCAAAGTATTTAGAAAGAGGTCTCGATCCAAAAGATTTACCTGAAAACTTTGAAGAAACTTTAAAAAATATTGATGAGGCAGAGGTATAACTATGAGTTTTAATATTGATGAATGGGAACCTAAAACTAAAATGGGTAGATTAGTTAAAGATGGAACCATTACTGATATCGATGAAATCTTTGAAAAAGGTCTTCCAATTATGGAATTAGAAATAGTTGATGCCTTAATTCCAGATTTAGAAGAAGAAGTAATGGATGTTAACTTAGTTCAAAGGATGCACAAATCTGGTAGAAAAGTTAATTTCAGAGTAATTGTTGCTGTAGGTAACAAAGATGGATACGTTGGATTAGGTCAAGGTAAAGCTAAAGAAGTAGGTCCAGCTATCAGAAAAGCTGTTGACAATGCAAAATACAACCTTATTAAAGTAAGAAGAGGTTGTGGAGACTGGGGTTGTGTTTGTGGAAGAGAACACACCGTACCTTTCAAAGTACAAGGTAAATCCAGTAGTGTAAGCGTTACTTTAATGCCAGCTCCTGCAGGTGTAGGTTTAGTAGTTGGTGATGTAGGTAAAACTATCTTAAAACTCGCTGGTATTCAAGATGTATGGTCTCAATCCTTCGGACAAACTCAAACTACTGTTAACTTTGCTAACGCAGTATTTGATGCTTTAAAAGAATTAAGTAAAGTTAAAGCTAGTCAAGAAGACCTCAAAAAAATGGGAGTTAACTACTAATTGGTGATTATATGTTTTTAGTTATTAGAGTTAGAGGAACTACTGGTGTCATTCAAGGAATTGCTGACACATTAGACATGTTAAGACTTAACAGAATCAGCCATGCAGTTTTAGTTGAAGAAAATCCTAGTTACGAAGGTATGCTTCAAAAAGCTAAGGATTACATCACTTGGGGAGAAATCGATGCTGAAACTTTAGCAGCAATCATTGCTAAAAGAGGTAGACTTCCAGGTAATGTTAAAGTCACTGATGAATATGTTGCAGAAAATACAGATTACAGCAACATTCAGGAATTAGCTGAAGCTTTAATTAATTCTGATGTTAAATTAGCTGATGTAGGTATTAAACCTGTATTCCGTTTACACCCTCCAAGAAAAGGATATGAAGACATCCGTTTATCTGTAAACGAAGGAGGATCTTTAGGTTACAGGGGAGAAGAAATTAAAGATCTTGCAAAAAGAATGCTTTAAATCAGGTGTATTATTATGATTAGAACAAAACGTAAAATTAACAAACAAAGAGGTTCTAGATCCAACGGTGGAGGCTGTACCAAAAAACGTAGAGGTGCAGGTAACAAAGGTGGAAAAGGTAAAGCAGGTATGGGTAAACAACACTGGACCTGGACTGTAATTCACGACCCTGACCACTTTGGTAAACACGGTTTCAAAAGACCTCAAAAAATGATTAAAAAAGTCAATGCTGTTAATTTAAGTTACTTAGAAGAACAAGCTGAAAATTTAATTGCAAGTGGAAAAGCATCAAAAGACGGCGATGCAATCGTTATTGATGTGACTGAATTAGGTTATGATAAAGTTTTAGCTAAAGGTAGCATTACCAAAACTTTCAAAATTTCAGCACCTAAATTTTCCGCTGGTGCAATCGAAAAAATTGAAGAATTAGGGGGAGAAGCTATAGAATTATAGCTTCCTTTATAATATTTATCGAGGAAGAAAATGTCATCACTAGAAGTATTAGAGCCAATATTTAAAGTTATTCCTGAAGTTAAATCTCCAGTT
>CALCBO010000202.1 GCA_937897245.1 uncultured Caryophanales bacterium
CAACATTTAAAACAGTTGAAGGACGTACATTAAAAATAAACTACAACGATAAAGAAATAGTAATTGGTAAATTAGTAGTAGTTCTAACCTTAACCTGATAATTTAGGTCTACATCACTATGTTTATTGGCATTAAAATTAGAAACACTAAAACTATATGTATATGGATCATTTCTAGGAACAATACCAGTTGATTCAAGATTAAAAGCCATTTTCTGATCTTCAAATATATATAACGCTTTACTTATATTAGCATTTACTTTAGCTCTTATTTCATATTTTGCATAAGCTGTTTTAAACAAATAAAAAGCTAAAAATAGTATTAGAAATAACCCCACTACAAAAACAAGAAATCTCTTTTTCTCATCTAAATAACGTATATTTTTAATTCTATTAACCATTTTATCACCTACGGTTCTGGTTCTACATATTGTTGAAGAGTTTCTCCATTATATTGAACAGCATGAAAATGTATTTCAAATAAATCATCTAATTCTTGATTATCTTCTGTTATTCCTTCTATATCTACTAAATAATCAAAATAAAAATTAGCACTTATATGAAACTTACGATTATTATTAATATCAGCTAAAGTAATAATACCTGCATAAGTATCATTACCTGTTCTTATAACTCCATCACTTGATGTAATTGATCCAAAATTTAATAATTTATCATCATCTATTCTTTTATCAACGAACCTAAATTCATACATAATTGCTACTTCACTACCTGCAGGATCTATTTCTAAATCAATTGTACCTGAACTTCCTGGTGATAATTTTCCTTGTCTAGTATGCGTAGAAGTCCAAGTAATATTATCTAATATAACCCGATTATCTAAAGTACCATCATTATTAGAAACTGCATCAACACCATTTATTTTTATATGAATCCCCGCTACAGGAGTAACAACATGAGCATCTATAATTGATTCATAAGCAGTATAAGCTAATCTAGAGCTATAATATAAGAAACAGCCAGATACTAAAACTAAAACAATTATTAAAACTATCTTCCTATCTTTCATACCTACTCCTTATAATAACAATTATAACAAAACATATTTCCTAAGTAAACAAAAAAAGAAGTCAATAATAACTTCTTATAAAATCTCTGTATTATCTTCCTCTATATTCTCTTTATTTTCTTCCTTTACTACTTCTTTAATCTCATTATCTTCTTTTTTTACCTTCTCTTCATCATTAGTAATATCTCCTACTTCCTCATCTTCCTCATCAGCCTCTACTCGTTCATATTTAATAATAACTATAAACTCATATACCTGATAAATAAATACTATAAGGATAGGTAATAATACTAAGAATAAGAAACCAAGTCTACTCTCTAAAATATTCAAAATAGAACCAAGACCACTATAAGTATTACCATATTTTCCTAATACTCTAGTACCTACAATACTAGTTGGACCTGAATCATCAACTGTATATAAATAGCTATAATCATCATTTTTAATCTTTGATACTGGACCACTCTTTACTATATAACCATCATTATAAACAGCATAATAGTAAATAACATCTCCTTCTTTAATATCATTACTATTCTTAACAACTAATAAATCACCATTCTTCGTATTAGAAATATTTTTCTCTTCAATTAAATTAATATTAGTAAAAGTATAATCTCCAAATTGTGTATAACCATACTTATTCTTACACAACAAGAAAGAAGTTAATACAATAACATATACTATAATAATAAATTCAACAATCAACCATAACCCACGTAAAAACTTTTTCATCTACTATCACCACCACAATCGTATCATAATTATTATTGAATTTCAATTATTATTCAATTTTTTTATGTACTATAACATATTTAGTTTCACTATCAATTAATTGATTATTATCATATAATTTGAAAACAATCCGATAAGTTCCACTAGTTAAAGAAGATTGAAAATTGAAATCAATATTTCTCTCTGTTAAACCATTCATATCTACATACATTTCGTTATCTCTAGCAACCACAAAAGCATTACTAAATAAAGTTCTAAATGGTACAGAAGTATAAGCATTTGTAGTAATAGAATCAGTATTTCTCTTATATAATTCTACTCTTACATTAGGATTATTAAGATGTGATGTATACTTAACATGATATACATTAACATTATTATCATTCATATTTATGACTGCATCACCATCAATAATCTTATCTCTATTACTACCATCAACCACAATAGAATTATTAGAATCGACCACATAAACTGTAAATTCCTGAGTAACCGAGTTTTCATAAATAGAATTATGTAAACCATCATCAGAAGCAAACAGAGTATATCTAATTTTATATTCACCTGCCGGTAAATCTTTATTAACAGTCAGAGTTGGTAATTTATTCAAATTAGATACTTTATTAGCCAGTTTAATTCTAATTATTCCATCTCCATCCGCAAAATACTCATGATTATCAATCACAATACTTGTACCTATCAACATACTTGAACTAACTGGAACTCCCTCTCTATCAAAGAATGCTACATTTAATCCCATACTACTAGATTCATAATTAGTATCAATAACAGATTGTCTATTCTCAGTTTCATTATATTGAATTCTTGTACTATATCCAAATTCATCTGGAATATTGTAATATAAGTAAGTTTCTGTATCACTAATTGTTTGATTAAGTACAATATTACTACTATCATAAGTATTATAAACCATTAATGACTCACGTATACCTAATACATTATAAACAGTACGATCTTCATGATTACGTAATTCAAATAACATTGAATTATTTAAATGTTCACCAGTAGTCGTTGTATCTTTAAGATCAAATATAAATATGAATTCTTCATCTACTAATCCATTAACACTATCATAATATGTATGATTAGCCGTACTATCCTGATAAGTATTATTAGTACTAGTACTATCCATCTTAATGAAGTTTCTAAGTGGATATACTACTTCATTATACTGAGCTAACTGTAATAATGAATCATCATATACTGCTTGTGTTACTTTAAAATAATAATACTCCGGTCGAACATCATTAGCTCCATAATCAAGCATTGTAATCATAGTATTAACAGGTAAAGGATTATTAGTAGTTAATACATGATAATTTTGATTATTATTACCATAAACATCTTCAAAACGATTAGCCCAAGCAATTAATGAATAATATGCTGTAAATTGACTTTGATTAGTTATATTTACTAATGTTGAAGATGGCATATCATAACGTTTATCATAAGTAATAGAAGCATCATAACTATCTGCATCATCATATTTTCTTGCAACTAAGTTAATAGTTACGGTAATAAAGCTAATATCATATTCAATAGCATTTCTAGGAATATCTGCTCTTAATGTTAAGACGACTGTTCCCATTCTACCTTCTCTATTAATATTTTTTGCATGGTACAAGTAAAACATCAAAGACGGAGGAATTTGCCTACTATCAGTCCGATATTCTCGTGTACCTGTATAAGAATCATCATCAAGTAATTTAGTCGTTCCATAACCAGTCCATTCTTGAGTTTCTGCTTTCATTGATAAACCTAAAATATTATTCGCATCATTCTGTGTTCTACCAACTCTTGGAACAACATTAGAATCAACTAATTGTACTTCTGGATTTAATCCACTAGCATCGAAGCCAATAACAGTAAAATCAGTATTACCGTTAGCAAAATCAATTAATTGTAATTCATAAGTACCTAATGATGAATACTTAGAAGCAGTTAAAGTAAACTCATAATTAATAGCTTCAAAACCTATTATCCAACGATAACCAGTTGTTCCAATAGCACTAGGATCTACATAGGCTACAGTAACTTCAGAATAATCATCATTTAAATAATTAGAATAGAATCCATCTTTAGTAATATCATGATTAACATGGTGAAGTCCAAGTACATAACTACCACCAACTATTTCTAATCCAGCATTACCACTATCTCCATAATCCAAATCATCATCATATAAACCATAACGATAAGTTCCATTATCATAAGCTTGATACATTCCAAAGAAAGTCATACCAGTAACTCTACCATAAGCTGTAGCACCTTGGTTAATAGTAATATTTAAATTTTGATTAGGTATCATATAAATACGATTATCAGTATTTTTAGTTACAGTTTGATTATCATCATCGATATCTACTTCTGCAGGAACAACTTGTCCATTACTATCTACCCCACTATATAATTCTTTTAACATATTTGCATTATGTTGTAGTAATAAGACACTATCATTTTTTAAAGTTAATTTATCAATCATATTAAATGAATATAAAATATCAGAATATTCATTAGTTCTATCGGTTGTTCCTACTAATTCAATAACTGAATGATCTATAACTAAATCATTAGCTCTTTGAATAGATATACTTTTATTTGGTTGAGTTCTAGAACCTAAATTCTTAATTGTAATTGTTGAAGTACCAGATGAACTTGAAGCATTTCCTGAACCAAAGATACTACCATTAATGACGAAGTCATGATTATTATTGATATAACCAGTACCATTAATATCTACATTAATACCTTGAGTAACTGAAATAAATGTCCAGTCATATGTTTCACTACCACTCGCATTACTTTCTCCACCACCAAAAACGGTTCCAGTAATACGAATATCATCTTCTACTAATCCATTAATAGCAACAGCACTTGTTCCTATGTTAGTTTGAGTTGTTCCGTAAACAACAGCCATCTTAGGTCCACCATAAACATTTCCATGAATAATACCACCAACTAGATTAACTTTAGCAACTGAAGTATCTACTCCACTTACTCCAGGACTTGCGGCATTTCCTGAACCAAAGACACAACCTGCATTAGGAGCTACACTATTATTAGTACCAATTTCTGTATTTCCATCAATGGTAATTGTTGAATTTCCATGAACAACAGCTGAACTACCATTACCACCAGCAAAAGCATTACCTGCAATTTGAGCATCAGTTACATAGACATTGGTATTACCACCAACGATACCATCTTCTCCTCCACCATAAATATTATTGGATACAATTGAACGATTGATATCTAATGAAGTATTAC
>CALCBO010000203.1 GCA_937897245.1 uncultured Caryophanales bacterium
AGATAAGTTAACATTTGCAACTCCGACTTTTTCAGAAAGTTCATTTAATGATATTTTTCTATCCGCCATCACACGGTCTAATCTTAATATAATTGGCATAATTTCCTCCTATAAAGTTTCATCAGATTCTTTTTGTAATTTTTGTCCATATTGGAAAATGAAAGACAAGAACATAATTACACCAAAGATAGCAACAAATGTATAATCAATTTCGAAATCCAATTCAATTGAATCAACATAATTAGATACAAATAAACCATTAAAGTCAATTAATGCATTTGTAAATAATGATTCAACTACTTTAAGAATTTCGTATAAACCACCAATAGCTAAACTAGTCCATGATAAACTTCTTAAATTCTTAGTAATTGATTCTTCAAATGGTCTACCTTCTTTAATTGGAGTTACGATATTTTTCAAAAGTTTCATCGCAAAGAATAAGCCAACAAGCATTAAAGCAGTAATTACAAGTTCGACCACAATTGAATTTATTGCTAATTTTTCATTCATAGGATAACTATCTTTTAAATAAACCGATATGTTTCCAAACTCAAGAGAGAAACTTGAAATCATATCTGTTCCAAGAATTAATACTAAAATAGCAAATATACCGCATACTATCGCTCCTGCTAAAAAGCACCCCTTTAGTACTTTAGCCGCAATTTCAATATAATTTGCGACATTTTTCATTTTTTTATTTTCCATAACTTATCCTCCCACAAATCTTTGATTACACCTATATATTATGTTTAATTTTGTCAATATATTTTTAATGTTTATCGTTAAATATTTTATGTTATTACAATGGCACAAAAATAAAAAGCACTTATATAAGTGCTTATATAAATCGTAGTCTATAATAATTTTTCTAAAAATGTTTCAAGTTCTTTTTCCGATTTAAATTTAATAGTTATATTTTTTTCTGTCATTGTAATTTTACAATCATTTTTTTCTTCATATTCTTTTATTTTACTTAAATAAGGTGAAGGAGTTTTATACTCTTTAACAAGATTTTCAATTTCTCTAACAGACAAGTTATTTTCTATTATTTTATTTAGGAATTCAACTTGTAATTGATTTTCAACACCTAATAATACCCTAGCTTGTCCATAAGAGATTTTTTCTTTTTTTAATGCAATTCTTACTTCTTCTTCAAGATTTGCTAATCTAAGAATGTTGGTTACTTGAGATACACTAGATTTAGAAATTAAAGCAATGTCTTTCCTAGTAACATTATAATCTCTAGTTAAAATTTGATAGGCGTATGTTTTATTTAAGATGTTATCATGCAATTTCTTATTTCCTCTTGATAAGATCATATAAATTAACACATCATCAGAAACATCTCTAATTGCAACAGGAATTTCTTTTAATTTCAACTTTTTAGCAACATAGAATCTTTTATATCCATTAACTACTTCAAACTTACCATCTTTTTCTCTAACTAAAATTGGAGACATTACACCATTCTTTTTAATAGATTCAGTTAAATCTTTTAATCTTGCATCAGAAAAGAATTGATGTTTAGAGATTGGATTAAACTTAACTAAATCAAGCGATACCATTTCGTTTCTACTATTAGAATATTCTTTCGCAATAGTAGAAATAATATCACCCTTTTCATATTTTTCAATTAACGAACGTAAACTTTTGCTTCTATTTTTCATTTTGTAATATTTCCCTTGCTAATGAGATATATGACTTACTACCTGTAGCAGTAGGTCTAAAAATAGTTACTGGTTGTCCCATAGCAGCAGCCTCTGCTAAAGAGGAGTTTCTTGGAATTTGAGTAACAAATGTTTTTTCTTTAAATAAACCTCTAATTTCTTGAGTAACTTCTGTTGCAAGTCTTAATCTAGAATCATACATAGTTAATAAGAAACCTAAAATTTCTAAATCAGGATTGTAGTCTTGTTGTACTTTAGAGATTGTAGATAGAATTTGTGCAACACCTTCTAAAGCATAATATTCACATTGTACTGGTACTAATACACTAGTCGCAGCACACAATGCATTCAAATTTAATAAGCCTAAAGACGGAGGACAATCTATAATAATAAAATCATAATTCTTAGTTAATTTTAAATCTTTAGCTATTTTAAAAGCTGTTAGAGGATGATCCCCTGTAATCATTAATACTTTTATACCAGCCTCTCGACATTTCTTAATAGCTCCCACTGCTTCTTTTCTAATTGGATCAATAAATCCAACTAATCCCATAAAACATAAATCTTTAATATCTTTTTCATGATATTCACTTTTCTCTTTAATCTTACCATTAGCTAAAGCAATAACTCGATAACCATCACTAGATAAATCTTCATTTTGTTTTTCTAACAATTCTGGACTAAACTTACTTCTAAAATTCATACTATTACAAAAGGAATTAATTACTTCCAAAGATCCTTTAATAGTACAATAAACTTCACCTTTCATCTTATAGAAAACTGCAGAATACTTATTAGCTGATTCATAAGGAATAATCTCTAATATTTCTATATCATCAGTCTTTACTTTTAATTTTTCTCCTAATACTAAAAATGCTATATCAATAGAGTCTCCTATCATTTCACTTTTAGAGAACTTAGCTTCATTATTTATAACTCCTAATTTAGCTAATTCTTCAGCTAATTCTATTTTTTCTCCAGTAATTGTTCCTTTAACATGATATCCAGATCCTGAAATATAATATTCTAAACCATTAGGTAATACTATTTTCTTAGCTGTTTGTTCATTAACTGTAAGTG
>CALCBO010000204.1 GCA_937897245.1 uncultured Caryophanales bacterium
AGTTTCTTCCATATTCTATAAAACTGATTAGCATATTTTTCAAATAAATAAGCATATTCAACTCTCACAAGTAATTCTTCACTTGCACCATTTTTTTCTAATAAAGCTAATCTTACAATTTTAACTGGTGATAAAAATTCATTCTTCTTCAAATAATTGTATTTTTCCATAGTCATATTACTTGTAATTGCTCTATATTGCTCTAATAATTCATTTAATCAATTGTCATAATATGCCTCCTTTTGCGGCATATTATACCATATTTTACTTTTAAAGTAAAATTATCTTAAACTAGTAATTCTCTCTTGATAATTATCACTTTTTATAATATAACTTCCACTAGTTAAAATATCTGCACCTTCACATAAATCTTTAGTCTCAAGTATTACTCCTCCATCTACATTAATAAGGGCTTTTATTTGATATGAATCTAACAAAGCTTTCAATTCTTTAATCTTTGAACTAGTTTCTTTTATAAAAGATTGTCCCCCTTCTCCAGGAATTACACTCATCACTATTATTTCATCTAAATATGGTAAATATGGTATTAATTCACTAATCTTAGTATCTGGACTAATAGCTAAACCACACTTTATATTATAACTTTTTATCAATTCTAAATCTTTTATAATATCTTCTTCAACTTCTACATGAAATGTTATAAACTCAGTATTTAACTCTGAATATAATGGAATATACTTAGATGGATTCTGAACCATTAAATGAACATCTAATCTTTTAGAAGTATATTTATATATATTTCTCATTTCTTTAAATGGCATAGTCTTATTCCTAACAAACTTTCCATCCATCACATCAACATGAATAAAATCAACATCCGTAATATCCAATTTAGCTAAATCCTGTGGAATATTAGAACTACTTAAAAAGGATGCACTAATTTTCAATTTTATCTCCTCCAATCATACTTAAATAATTTTGATATCTACTATCTAATATATTATTCGCAAGAACTGCCTTCTTCACAACACATTCTTCTTCATTTGTATGATTACAATCTTTAAAAGGACAAGGATAATCATTAAACTCTACAAAAGCTTTCTTTATTTCTTCTTTAGTATATTTATTAAATTCTAATGATGAAAAACCTGGAGTATCCATTACTTTACCTCCTAAAAAAGGAAATAATTCAACTACTCTAGTTGTATGTCTACCTCTTCCTAAAGCATGTGATACTTCTCCTGTCTCTAAATTCCATTCGGAATTTAATTTATTTAATAATGTGCTTTTACCTGCCCCTGTTTGCCCTGTAAATACACTAGTCTTTTCCTTTAATAATTCTTCTATTTTATCTATATCTCTATTAGATACAATAGTATACCCTATTTTTTCATAATAATTTAATATATTCCAAATATCTTTTAATTCTTTTTCACTACATAAATCCTCTTTAGTAATACAAATAATTGGTTTTACCTGATTTATTTCCATTAATACAATAAATTTATCTAATAAATTTAATGAAAAATCAGGTAATTTTAAACTTGTAACTAAAATAGCTTGATCTATATTACTAACTTTTGGTCTTTGAAATATATTTTTTCTTGGTAAAATCTTCTCTATCAATTTTTTTTCTTTACTGAAAAGAACATAATCCCCCACTACTGGAGTAATATGTTCTTTTCTGAAGATTCCCCTACATTTACAAGGATAAACTATTTTATCACAATTTACAAAATATAAATCACTACTTATTTTAACAATTTGTCCTTCCACAAGCTTCTCCTCTTAACTACATTTTTTATTAGTATCATCCCAAGTATATTTAGCTGCTTCACATGATGTTTTATCAGTATAATCACTAGCTTTTTTAGTATTATCAGATGGAGTTGGTGTAGGTGTTGGACTTGGTGTAGGTGTTTGTTTTGGTTTAGTTGCAATAGTAACTTTCAATGTTGTTCCTTTTACAATTGTACTTCCTTGAGTTCTTGATTGACCAATTATTGTACCTTCTTCATAAGCACTTGTCTCTTGTTCAGTTGTTTCTAAATTCAATCCATATTTATCACAAAATGCTTGTGCATCACTCAATTTCCAACCTTCTTCTACCATATTAGGAAATTTATCTACTACATTAGGTGTATATAGAATTAATTGATCTCCCTTTTTAACTTCACTTCCTGCAGCAAGTGATTGTCCAATTATTTCATCATCTTTATAATCATTACTTGAATCTACTTCTTTCTTTTCTACACTAACGACTAGTTTATATTTAGTCTCTAATAAAGTTTTTACTGAATTAACATTTTGTCCTGTATAATCCTCTAATTTTATTTTATCTTCTCCCTTTGATTTATAAATAGTTATTTTTGTTCCTTTTTTAATACTACGTCCTTTACCAGGCTCAGTCTTAACAACTCTATTTTTATCTATCTTAGAACTAGCAACACTCTTAATAGTAGAATTAACTTCAAATCCAGCTTGTTGTAGTTTCTTTTCACAAGAACTTACTTTTAAATTCTCACAATTTGGTACTTCTACAGCTGCTTTATTTGAAAACTTAGGAACAATAAAGAAAACAATACAGAATATTAACAATATACCTACAAATATACAAGATAAAATAATTATTAATTTTTTATTTTTCTTCTCTTCTAAATCTTCTTCTATTTTAGTTGCTATTTCACCATCTTCTACTGTATCTTCACCAATAGCTTCTAATTTAGCATCTTCAATAGCTTCTTGTTCTTTTGCCTCTATCTTTTCTTGTCTTCTACTTTTCTTTCCCTCATTTTCGTTTTCCGGATATTTATATTGATATACTTCTTCATCCATTCTTTCATCATTAAGTGCTGTTAATAAATCTTCATGCATACTCCTCGCACTATCATAACGATTTTTTGGATTCTTTGCTGTAGCTTTTCTAATAATATTCTCTATACTTTGAGGTATAGCTGAATTTTCTTCTCTTAAACTAGGAAGTGGTTCTCTCATATGTTTTAAAGCTATTTCTACAGCATTATCTCCTCTAAAAGGTAAAGAACCTGATAATAATTCATAGAAAATAATTCCCATTGAATAAATATCACTTTTTATTGTACTACCTTTACCACTAGCTTGTTCTGGAGGTAAATAATGAACACTACCCATTACTGAATTAGTTTGTGTAAGTTGAGTTGAATTAAGTGCCATTGCAATTCCAAAATCAGTAATTTTAATTTGCCCATCATCTTTTATCATAATATTTTGTGGTTTTAAATCTCTATGAATAATATACGAATCATGAGCATGAGCCATTCCATCTGTTAATTGACTCATAATATCTATAGCTTCACTTAATGTTAAAGTTCCACGTTTTTTTAGTAATTGTTTTAAAGTTTTACCATCAACATATTCCATTACAATATAATATGTACCATCATCTTCTCCAACATCATACATTTCCACGATATTAGGATGTGCTAAAGATGAAGCTGATAATGCTTCTCTTTGAAACCTTCTTACAAATTTCTCATCATTGGATAAATCTCCACGTAATACTTTAATTGCTACATTACGATCAAGAATAGTATCATATCCAAGATAAACGTTAGCCATTCCACCTTCACCAATTGA
>CALCBO010000205.1 GCA_937897245.1 uncultured Caryophanales bacterium
AAGCCTTATACATATACCCAACCTCCTAAGTTCAATATATAATACATCTGTTCGGATGTCAAGAGGTTAAAAGATAATTCCTTATAAATAAAAAATATAATATTTTTCCCAACTTTACAATAATTATATAGAAAAAAGACTAGTATTTAGTCTCCTTAATAACCTGATTAGTATTTAATTCTTTTAAATAGAATACTCCATCTTGATATAAAATATAACTTCTAATACTTCCTCCTCTAGGATATGTAATAGAACCTGGATTTAAATACAATTTATTATTCTTTATCTCCATCTTAGGTACATGAGTATGACCTTGTATATATACATCATAATCTATATTAGTAAAAGAATTCTCATAATATACATGTCCATGAGTAAGTAAGAATAATTTACCATCTATTGGAATAGTTACAAAGTACTCTTGTAAAGAAAAATCTAATAAATCAAAATTACTATTATCATTATTACCTCTAACAGCCACAATCTTAGTATTATATTTATTAAGTAAATCTACTAAATCATAAAAATTATTTAAACTACTATTTAATATATCTCCTAGTAAAAACAAATAATCAAATTCTGGATTATCCTCAATAATCTTCTTCATTCCATAATAATTACCATGTATATCTGAAACTATTAATATCTTCATTTTATCTCTCCAATAAACTTAAACTTACCTTATTCTTTTCTATAGAAATATCATCTACATAACAATCCACAATATCTCCTACACTAAATAACTCACTAGGATGTTTCAAATACTGAGTAGAAAGTTTAGATATATGAGCTAATCCATCTTCATGTAACCCTATATCTATAAATAAACCAAAATCCACTACATTTCTTACTGTTCCCTGTAATTTCATTCCAACACTTAAATCTTTTATATCTAATATATCACTTCTAAGTATTGGTTGTGGATATTCATCTCTTGGATCTAAATTTGGTTTCTTTAATGAAGTTATAACATCTTCTAAAGTATAATTATCTGTACCTAACTTTTTACTATATTCATCTATATTTATATTATCTAATTTATTAATTAATTCTTCACTACCAATATCTTTAATAGTTAAATGTAATTCTTCTAATAGTTTCAAAGCTACTTCGTAACTTTCTGGATGAATAGCTGTTGAATCTAGTATATTACTTCCACCTACTATTCTTAAGAAACCAATTGCTTGTTCATATGCTTTATCCGATAATAATTTATTTTTCTTTATTTCTTCCCGAGAAATAATCTTTCCTACTTTATCACGATAAGCCATTATTTTCTTAATAGCCGCTTTAGTAATTCCTGAAACATAAGACAATAATGAAGTTGATGCTGTATTAATATTAACACCAACACTATTAACACATTTCTCTACTACAAAATCTAAAGAATCAGCAAGTTTTTTACTAGCTACATCATGTTGGTATAGACCTACACCTATTCCCTCTGGAGGAATTTTTACAAGTTCTGCTAAAGGATCTTGTAATCTTCTTCCAATACTAACAGCACTTCTTTTTTCAACTGCTAAATCAGGAAATTCTTCTATTGCCTGAGGTGATGCTGAATAAATACTAGCTCCTGCTTCACTAACAATTACATATTTGCAATTTAATTTTTTATCATAAATTAACTCACTACAAAACTTTTCACTTTCTCTAGAAGCTGTTCCATTACCTATAGCTATTAAATCTACTTTATATTTATTAATTAATTGTAATACTACTTTTTTAGCTAAAGCTATTCTTTTTTCTTCATCACCTTTTAAGAAAGGTTTAATTACTGTACTATCTAAATAATTTCCATTCTTATCTATAACTGCTAACTTACAACCATTTACATATCCAGGATCAAATGCTAATACTACTTTCTCTTTCATTGGTGGAGTTAATAATAATGCTTCTAAGTTCTTACCAAAATTCAAAATAGCTGCCTCTTCACCCTTCTCTGTTAAATCACTTCTAACTTCTCTACTAACTGAAGGAGCTATTAATCTCTTATAAGAATCCTCTATAGCTTTTTTTATATAAGGTACTACAAAACTATCTTTATTTTTTATATTCTTTCCTTCTAAAAAAGAAATTATTTCATCTTTATTAACATCTAAACTAACTGTTAATATTTTTTCTTTTTCTCCTCTATTTATTGCTAAAACTCTATGTGGTTTTATCCATTTAATCGGTTCACTAAATTCATAATACATTTCATATGTTTTTTCCTCATCAATTGCTCCTTTTTTTAACTTAGATACAATCAATCCATTCTTATAATAATAACTTCTAATCCATTTACGATAATAAGCATTATCACTAATCCATTCTGCAATAATATAACAAGCTCCTAAAACAGCAGTCTCTGTATCTTTAACTTTATCATTAATAAACTTCTGACTTAGTTTATCTATATCCCCATTAGTTGGAAAAGTCATCATCATTTTAGCTAAAGGCTCAAGTCCTAAAGCTATAGCTTCAGTTGCTTTACTCTTCTTTTTCTCTTTATATGGTCTATATATATCTTCTACTTCCACTAGCTTACTACAAGCCATTATACTATTTTTGATTTCTTCTGTAAGCATACCTTTTTCATCAATTAAACGTATTACATCTTCTTTTCTTTGTAATAAATTTTTTTGATATTCATATACTTCTGATATCTTTCTAATTGTTTCTTCATCTAAAGCTCCTGTAGCTTCTTTCCTATATCTCGCAATAAAAGGAATTGTATTATCTTCACTAAGCAATTCTAAAACAACATTTACTTTTTTAGTAGTAATTCCTAAATCATTAGCTATTTTTTCTATAATCATTTCATTCATATGTAATCCTCCCAGTATTAATTATTATATCACAAAATAAAAAGAAATGATTTTAATAACCATCTCTTAATAATTCAAATGTTACATCATAACTAGTTCCAAATTGACTTGCTTCTGCTTCACTAGCAAATAATAAATCAAATAAGAATCTCTTACCAAAACCAATGCCACCTCCACGGTCTAAGACAATAGCATTGAAGTCTCCTAATTTACTACCTAATACTCTAATAATGCTTCCTGTTTTATAATGACGATCTCCTGCCACTATTCTGACAACTCCATAAGTTGCATCTTCATAATAAATATTTCCTCCACCAGCATAATGACCATTCGCAAGATAACCACTACATCCATCACAATCAGGACCATATGCAGACATAGTTCCAACTTGTGTTTCTAAAACATCACCTTGAACTACACTAGCTGGAGGTGTCGTTGCGATTACCTGTTGCTGTACTTCTGCCACCGCTTGTACTGGATTTTCCACTACTTCAGTTGGCTGCTCAACAGGAACATCAACTTTAGGGACTTCTACTGGCGTTATCG
>CALCBO010000206.1 GCA_937897245.1 uncultured Caryophanales bacterium
GCAAGCCAGCCTGCAGTATACGCTCCGCGCATCCCTCCGCCTTCAAGAACTAATCCTAATTTTCCCATTTTAATCACCTTTATCTATTTTAATGTTTTTTTATAAAAATACTAGTTAATTCATAGTTTTTTCTAAATACTAATATCAAAAACTATGATTTTTCTTAAAAACATGATATAATAAGTCGTGCAAGGGGGTAATATGAACAATTCAGTAAAAATAATTGATATTATTAGTATTTTAAAAGAAATATCTACTAAGAATTCTACAGAATTAACAACTTTTTTTGAAACATTATTTATAAATGGAAAAGAATTAGTCCAAGAATATAATGAAAGAATAAATGCTGAAAAAAAGAATAAACAAAAAGAATTAGAAAGAGTTATAAGTAAGCTATTTAGAGATTTTGAAAAACTAGAGAAAAACATTTTTTATATGAATACCATGATAGCTAATAGAAAAAGAATAAGTAATCTTTCAAGAGAATTAAAAAAAAGAACATTTAATCCAGAATTTTATAAATCATTTAATGGAGTAGATATTGAGGCTTTTTCGATTGAGTCTGATGATAATCAAGAAAACTTAAAAATAAGTGATGAAAGCTATTTAGAAACTAAAAGATCATTTATTAGTAATCAGAAAGAGCGTAAAGAATTAATTGCTAAAAAACGTGAACTACAAGAATCAAAAAGAAAAATAGAATCACATTTAAGAACACCTTTTATTGGAAAAAGAAATATTAAAAAGTTAAAAAATATAAGAAAGATGATAAAAGAAACAGATAAAAAACTAGCTGTTTTTGAACAAATGGAAGCTTTTATAAAAAATTATGAATCACTATCTGATAATCAGAAATTAGCAATCATTGAGTATCGAAAAATGCTTATTGAACTTCAACAATTATGTAGTGAGTATCATGCTTTAATTAATAGTTATAATGAAAAAGCAGTTAATAATTTACATAGTATTATATTAAGAGAAAAAGACAATACCGACTTTTGGTATCATGCACTATCTAGAATGTTTAAAAATAATAGTATATCTAGTGAGTATATCAATAAAGTTTTTCAACAAATAGAAAAAGCCAGAAAAGAGCATCGTGATATAAGAAATTCAATTGATAGTAATGAAAAAAATAAAATACTATTACCTGCTGTTAAGTTCTTTTTAGATAATATTTACTATGAAGAAAAAGATATGGTCTTAGAAGATTCAAATGAACAAAGTACTGAAAAGCAAATGATAAAAACTAAGTAAATAAAGACAAAAAATTCAAGAATTACTCTTGAATTTTTTTGTCTTTATTTTACTCTTTTTCTAAATAGATATCTTCTAATATAGTATAATCATAGTTATTTAATTGTTCTAAGTCCTTATTTGTAAGAGAAACAATATAAGTAATATTTAAATCATATAGTTTATCATGAATAAAAGCATTTTTTAATAAATAATTCATTTGTTTTTCTAAAGAGTAGGGGAATGTTATTTTTATTTTTTTACCTTCTACTAATTCTCTATAAATAGTTTTCCCTAAAGTCTCTGTAACTGCTTTTGTATATGCTCTAATTAATCCTCCAGCTCCCAGTTTAATACCACCAAAATATCTTACTACTACAACTAATATATTTGTTAAATCTTCTTTTTCAATAACATTTAAAATGGGCATACCTGCAGTACCCCCAGGTTCACCATCATCACTTGCATACATTTTATCATTATATTTATATCCATAACAATAATGAGTAGCTTTAGGATATTTATCTTTAATCTCATCTAATATTTGTTTAACTTTCTCATCATTCAACTTTATTAATAGACAAATAAATCTAGAATTCTTAATAATTATTTCATTTTCTATATTACCATTTATAGTTTTCATTCAATCACCAATTATATTATACATATAAAAAGAAATTATCTCTACTTTTTATTCTATAATTATTAAAATCATGCTATAATATAGGAGGAGGATGAGAATATGTTTAAAAAGGGTAAAGATAAAGAAATGGATATAACAAGTCTTAATCAGATATTAAGAACTGGTAAAAAAATTCTTAATATTGGTTATTTTATGGCCATAGTATGTTTAATTCTTTTAGGTACTTATTTAATGAAAGAATGGAATGTTTTAAAATATATTAAAGAGTTTTTTATCTTAATATCTCCATTATTTATAGGATTTTTAATAGCTTGGTTATTTGATCCATTTGTTAGTTTTCTCCAAGAAAAAAATGTTCCTAGAGTAGTCGGTTGTGTTTTTGTTTATGTTATGTTAATTGGCTTTATATTTTTAATATGTTATTTATTTGTTCCGTCTTTAGTAAGTCAATTAAAAGATTTTGTCGCAACTATTCCAGATACTTTTGATAATATTACTGATTTTGTAATTGGCTTTATTCAAAATTTTGATTCAGGTCATCTTATTAATACTAGTTCATTGAAAAAAGATATCACAATGAAAATAACTGAGTTTGGTAAAGATTTAGGTAATGATTTACCTGGTAATTTACTAACGATTGGTAAAACTATTGTTAGTGGTGGTCTTAATTTCTTCTTAGGTTTAATGGTTGGTTTCTATTTATTATTTGATTTTAATAAGATTAATAAGTCTATATCACGTTTTATTCCTACAGAATGGCATAAAGATTATAAAGAGTTAATCACCAGAATTAATACTTCTCTAAGAAGTTATATTCAAGGAGTATTAATTGTCAT
>CALCBO010000207.1 GCA_937897245.1 uncultured Caryophanales bacterium
CTGAGCTACATTCGCACATTGATGTATTAATTATATCATATATTTTGCGACTTGCATATATTTTTGTTAAAAAATTGTATGCTATAATGGTTATATAATAAAAATCTTATTTAGGAGAAGGTTATGTTTTTAATGGTCATAAAAAACAATATATTGGACCATGTGAATTTCATTTATTAGATCCAGATTATTATCGTGATGTGAATGAAGGAGAAATCGTAGCTGTAGTAGGATCCAGTGGTTCAGGGAAAAGTCTTTTGGCCCATACTTCTCAAGCTTATGATGAATATTTAAATGATAGACAAACTAAGAAAAAAAAGGTTAGATAATAAAAATACACAAAATTATTGTTTTGAGTATTTTTTTTATGCTATAATTGGATTTGGAAGTATGCCGATTTAGCTCAGTTGGTAGAGCAACTCATTCGTAATGAGTAGGTCGAAGGTTCAAGTCCTTTAATCGGCACCACTTATGAATTTGTTCAAATTTTAAATATATGTAATCTGAAATATGATTGCTTTTTTTATTTTATTAAATTTATTATTTTTCTTTTTAGTTTTAATCTTTTTTGTTTCTTTTCTCTTTGCTTTGCTTGTTCTTCGGCAATTCTTTCTTCTTCTGTTAATTGTTCTTTTCTTATTTGATATAGTATTTTTTTAGACCATTCTGGACAATCTTCAATTCTTACAAATATTCTTTTAAATAGTTCATCTTCATTACCTTTAATAGTACTAACAATATTATTTGAATTACAGTCATAATCATATTTTTGTTTATAACTATGAGAAGATAATTCAAAATCTTTAGTGATAAAACTTGTTGGATTTTTAGTATAAATACTTACACCATATTTATTAATATTAACTAAAAATTTAGAATTAACTGGATTTATAGAATAAGCATTTTGTTCTTCATAGTCTTTATATTTTAAAAATTCATCATATAAATTAGATATTATATCACCTAAGAGGGATAATATTTCTTTATCCATGTAAGTAGTTGATTTAGTAATATATAGATCATTATTAGATTTAGAGAAGTATATATCTTCATATTTTTTAATATATTTAAATCTAATTTTTAATTCATTAGTTTTATAATTGAATGAACTAATATAAAGACTTGAATCATAGTATTGATCATTTATTTTTTGTTCTAGTAAGTCTTCATATGAATCTTGCATTTCTTCATATTCTTTATTTTTCATTTTCATTAGTTTTGCAATGTCATATAGTGAGATGTATTCTGGATTATTTATTTTTTTACTATAAAATATTTTTTTGATTTCACCTAATAATTCAATATTATAATCTAAGTGTTGGTATTTTCTATACTTACTTTCTTCCCAATTATTAGAAGATATAGGTTTATCTGTATAAAAATAAATTTTTTTCTTTTGTTTAGAATATTGAATAGTATTAAATAATACAGCTTGGTTTTCTTCTAGTATTGATTTTAGGCAGTTTTCTAGTGAATCTTCATCAATATCATTTATAGTTGTAATAGTTAAGTTCTTTCCTAAGTCTTTTAGGGGTAAGACAGTGTCACTATAAACAATATTTTTATTAACAATAGTATTATGTAATAAGGGTGATATTACCATAGTTAAACCTCCTTTATTATTTCAATTAGTTTTTTAGTACTAAAATTAGGTATATGATTTTTTGAGATAGCATAGCTTATATAACGACTAGGTATTTTTTCAATAGTTTTTATAGTAAATAATTCTTTATTCTTTAGTTCATTTTCAACGAATTCTTTAATTATGAAACCTATACCAAAACCATTTTTAGTAAAACTATTTACTAAAGAAAAGCTAGCTAATTCAATACTTGGTTTCAGATTAATATTATTATTTTTTAAAATATTATCTAGATGTTTTCTAGTGTTTGATTCTGTAGTTTGGAATATTAGGGGATAATTACTTAATTCTTTTAAAGATATTTCTTTTTTTAGTAAATCCTTGTATTGATTATTACAAATGAGGCAATCATGTATTTTTTTACAGTGAGTTATAGCTATTTCTTTATAATCTTTTTTATTAGTTATAATAAAAGCTATATCTATTAAACCATTTTTTAAATCAGTTAATAAGTTTGTTGTTTTATTTGTTTTTATTTCTATTTTTATTTTAGGATATTTTTCTTTAAATACTTTTAAATATGGTAATAGGTAATAATTAGTAAGAGTAGAATTAATACCTATTTTAATTGTACCTGTTTCTAGATTTATTAAATCATTAAACTTATTCTCACCATTTTCAATAAATATCATAGCTTGTTTAATATATTTATAAAATTCTTTACCTTCTTCTGTTAAAATAACTCCTTTTTTAGTTCTAATAAAGAGATTTCCACCTAGTTGGGTTTCTAGATTTTTAATTGATTTACTGATAGCTGGTTGAGATATATTTAATATATTACTAGCTTTTGTTATATTTTG
>CALCBO010000208.1 GCA_937897245.1 uncultured Caryophanales bacterium
ATAGACAAAGAGATAGAAATATTATATTACAGGCAGTAATTGAGAATGGATTTGCGATTAGTTATGCTAATCCTGATATTTGGATGAAGGATAAAGAGATAATACTTAGAGCACTAAAAACCGTTGGGGCTAGACAATTTATTTATGATATAGATTTTAGTTTAAAAGATGATGTTAGTTTCATGTTAGAGTGTTCAAAGATTGATTCTAAAATGCTTTGTTTCGCAACAGGAAGAGTAAAAGATATTTTACATGTTAATTACATTAAAAGATATGTAGATTGTTATCTTGGTCATACAAAGGAAGATTCTAGAGAATTAGTTACTGATATGAATGTTATAATCTCTAAAGAATTAGATGACAATAAGTATCAGAAATATGATGAAGAAAAAAAGAAATTTATAAAATTTGTCTCTAGATATAAGATGGTTTCTAATGATAATGATGATTTGATATATCAGATGTTATTTGAAAAAATAGAATATGAAATAATACTTTCTATTGGTGGTTTTGTTTATTCTATTGATGATTATGAATATCAGTATAATTTATTTTTGAAAAAAATTGTAGATGTATATAGGTTTATTATAGAATCACTTTGTTATAGAGATAATGTTCCTAGTAGTTATTATGATAAGCTATTGGATTCTAGTTTATTACCAGAAGATTTTTATAGAGAGTTAATAGAATTAAAGAATAAAAGAGAAAAAGCTAGAAATAAATATATTAAGACTATGATTGATTGTCGAGAAAAGCATATTAATAGATATAAAATTAAAGATCCTTATATAAAAAAGACAATAGATAAGCTTATGGAAAAATATCTTAAAAAAGCTGATAAATTAAATACTTATGATTTATTAGAAATAGAAGAATATTTTAATAATGATTTAGATAGAGTTAAAGATATAATAAGGGTTGTATCAAGAGTTCAAGAATTATGGGATAAACTTAATATGTTAGATAAAAGTTCTATTTCAATAGATGAATATAATATGATAAGTACTAAATTATCAGTTGATGCAGTATGTAGTGAATGTTTAGAGATGGGGATAGATTACTATCTTAAACAATTAGATGTATTAGAATATAAAATAGATAATAAGCTGTTTACAGAGGAAAGGTATTATCCTAATTTTTATGATTTTTATAAGAAAACAGTTGATCAGTATTGTGATAGTTTATTAGAAATATTTGAGGATTATAATATTGAATTTATTCATAATTTAAATAAAGATAATTTGAAAGTACTTCATGATGAGTTTAATAAATTCTATGATAAGTTTTATAAAGAATTAAGTAATGGTGATTTATCATTAGCTATGATTCATGAGATAAAGAGTGATTTACTTATAAATCAATTTAATATATTAGTTTATGGTATGATAAGTATAAATAGTAGTTCTATTAATAATGGAGAATCAATTATACTAATAAATACAGTATTTAGAGATTTGTTGGAAGAATATAGAAATAAATTAAAAATAGTTGATACTAAAGAGGAAATAATAAAATAAATATAAAAAATATACAAAATGTATTTATTTTTCTTTTTGACTGTGGTATTACAGAATAGTTTTGATGAATTATTTAGTATTTATTTGGAAATTGTTAGTGGACAGTGTCATCTTTGTGATATTGTTGATAGAATTAGTTATTTAAAGAATTATACTTTTGATGATGAGAATAGACATGTAATAATTACTGGTGATAATGTATTAAAGAAAATATAGGGGGATATTTATGGATGATGAAATATGGTTTGATTATAGTAGATTAAATGATATTAATTATTATGATGCTTTTTATAAAGATAGTTTAAAAAAGAATAATATACTTAGTGAAGTTATTAGAGATGGGTTAAGGTTAAGGGTGACTAGTGAGTCGTTTAAAAATGATGAGAGATTTGTAATTATTGCGATGCAATCTAAGCCTTTAGCTTTTGAGTTTGCTTCTTCAAATATTCAAGATAGAGAAGATATTATTTTTCCGCTTTTAAAAGATAATCCTGATATTTATAAGTTTGTAAGTCCTAGATTAAAAAATGTTAAAGAATATGTATTAGAAGCAGTTAGTATTAATGGGTTAGTTTTAGAATATGTTGATGATAATATGAAGGATGATTATGATGTTGTCTTTAGGGCTGTATCTAATAATGGTAAAGCTTTAAAATATGCTAGTAAGAATAGACAAAGAGATAGAAGTATTATAATGCAAGCAGTATGTGAAAATGGAGTTGCTATTAGTTATGCTGATAGTGATATTTGGATGAAGGATAAAGAAATAATACTTGAAGCTTTAAAAACGGTTGGTGCTAGACAATTTATTTATGATATAGATCCTATATTAAAAAATGATGTAGATTTTATTTTAGAGTGTTTAAAATTAGATTCTAAAATGATTTATTTGGCAGGAGATGAAGTAAAGGATTTATTAAGGGTTCAGTTCATTAAGAATTATACTGATAATTATTTAAGTAATCGTAGAATGTTTATTAATAATAATAGTAATAGTATAGAAGTTAAGAGTAATGTTTATGATAACTTTGATTATAGTGAATATGAAAATAAGAAGAAAGAATTTATATTAAAAGTTAAAGCATATGAATTAATTGGTAATAATAGTGATATTATTTATAAAATACTAAAAGAAAGAATTAGGTATGAGGTTGTTTTAGCTATAGCTAGTTTCATTATTCCTTTTACAGATATAGATAGACAGTATAAGTTATTTAGAGATGGTATAAGACGAGTATATCAAGATGTTTTAAAATTATTTTGTTATAAGAATAAAATTTCAATAGATAATTTTGATAAGAGTTATTTGTTTAATACTAAGCCAGATGAATTTTATAATTGTTTATTGTTACCAATTCTCCTTTGCTTTTTAGCGCATTTTCCATAATAACTTTCACCTTTCCAAATTCACTTCTAATTT
>CALCBO010000209.1 GCA_937897245.1 uncultured Caryophanales bacterium
TTTATATAACGTTTTAATTCATCAATTAATACATTTTGTACCTTATGATAATTATCTTTATCAGTAATATCAGTAAACATAACAGTGCTATATTTTACTTCTTCTAAATAAGTTCTAGTTACCTTTATATCATCAAAGAAAATCTTATTTTGAAATTCATAATTCATATTTTCTTTCTCAATTATTAAATCAGTTCTAACACTTTTATCTATATCATCAATTATATGCATTCCCATCACCATTCATATTCTTAACAAATTTAACGATTTTATTTGCAATTTCCACAAATATTTGGTAGAATTAACTTGTTTACAAAAAGTGAGGTGAAAAAATGCCAAATATTAAAAGCGCTAAAAAACGTATGCGTTCAAATGCTAAAAAAGCTGAAGTTAATACTTTAATCATTTCTAGTATGAGAACTGCTATTAAGAAATTTGAAAAAGAAGCAAAAGCTGGTAATATGGAAGCGGCTAGTGAAAACTTAAATATTGCTATCCAAAGAATTGATAAAGCAATGTCTAGTGGTAAAATTCACAAGAATAAAGCAGCTCGCCTAAAATCTAGATTAACAAAAACTATGAATAGTATAGAAAGTGCCAATTAGAAATAATTGGTTTTTTTATTTACTTTATTATTTTTTTAGAGTAAAATTAGAATTGATTAGAGGGAGGATCCATGAAAAAACCAAATATTATTATGTTTACATTTTTTACTTTAGGTTTATTACTTATACTAACAGGACTTATAATAATACGAAAAAGTGAAATAAAAACTATTGTTAATACATATCTATTTCCAAATAATGTGAAAATTACCATTCCTAAAAAAAATCAATATTACCGAGATTATGATTTTAAATTTGTACAGAATACTAATAACTTTGTACCTAATAATTTTCAAGATATATTAAATATTTATTATACAGTAATTAACTCTGGTAATAGTAGTTTTACTTTTTATTGTCCAGCTGAATATAAACAATGTCTCCAAGATATTCAAGATTTAGCTAATGATAAATCTTTATTATCAGATATTAACAATTATACTCATCCTTTTAATAGTTTCTCTCATATTGAAACAGAAATTGATTCAATTGGTAAAGTACAATTACAAATAATTCATGCCTATGATCAAGAACAAATAACTAAGATTGAAGCTAAAATAAATGAGTTATACCCCTTATTAGTAAATAACAATCTAAGTCAAACAGAAAACATAAAAAACATTCATGATTATATAATTAATAATTCCAAATATGATTCAGATAGAAGTGATAAAGATATTATTAAATATAAATCAGATATAGCTTATGGACCATTATTTGAAGGCTATGCAGTATGTGGTGGTTACTCTGATTTAATGGAACTATTCTTAGAAAAAATGAATATAAAAAGCTTCAAAGTATCAACCAAAAGTCACGTTTGGAATGCTGTATTCTTAGATAACAAGTGGTATCACCTAGATTTAACTTGGGATGATCCAGTAGCAACCGATGGCCTAGACTACTTAGAACATAAATACTTTTTAATACAAACAGAACAATTAATATCTCAAGAAACAACTCAACATCTTTTTAATCAAGATATTTATCAAGAAGTAAAAGAATAAACTACAAATTAGTTTATTCTTTTATTATATTTAATACATCATTAATTGTACTATTAAAATTATTAGTACCTACTTCTACCCAATTAGTTGGAAATTGATGTCTAAAGAAAGTAAATTGTCTTTTCGCATATCTTCTAGAATGAAGCTTTATCTCTTCCTTTACTTCTTCTAAAGATTTATTATTAAATAAGTAATCATAAAACTCTTTATAACCAATACCACTATTTAATATTCTAGATTTAGAATAATACTCTTTTAAAGATTCTACTTCTTCTACTAATCCCTCTTTAAACATCATATCCACTCGACTATTTATTCTATTATATAAGATATCTCTATCCATAGTTAAACCAATTACTTTTATAGGATATAACACTTTATCTTTATCATAAGTAATATCTTCGCTATTCTCTACTTTATTAAGTAATCTAACTAATCTTTTTCTATTTTCTACTTCAGGTATTTCTTTAACTCCCAAAGCAATCAATTTATTTTTTATTTCTTCATTACTCAAATCATCATAAGTATTATTTGTAGTACCAGTAGTAAAATTATAATCATATAAACTAGCTTTTATATATAAACCAGTTCCTCCTACTATAATAATTCTTTTTCCACGAGAAGTAATATCTTCAATTAATCTTCTAACATCTTTTTGATAATGATAAACAGTATAATCTTCATCGACATTTTTGATATCTAGTAAATGATGAACAACACCATCTTGTTCTTTCTTAGTAGGCTTAGCACTACCAATATTTAAATTCTTATATATTGCGACACTATCACCATTTATAATTTCAGCATTAAGTCTTTTAGCTAACTCTACACTACATTTAGTTTTCCCAACTCCAGTTGGCCCAACAATTACTATGATATCTTTCACATCTATCTACCCTTTCTGTATGTTACTATCGCATCAGTATAAGGATTACTCTCATCTAATTTTTTTAAATAAAGTGGATAATCTCTCAAAGTATCTAATACCCCACAAAAATTAACTAAATTAACTTTTAAACAGTAATAATATAATAATTGAAGTATCCCATCATCATTTAAATATTTAATCCATTCTTCAAAATTATTTTTTAAAAATTCACTCTCTCTACCTTCATATCCAGCATTCTTCGCAAACATCTCAATATATTGTAGTATATTAGAAAAAATAATTCTATCAAATTTTTCATTACCTAAAGAATCAGAAAAATTAAATATATCACCAGTTACAAACTCGATATCTTTTTTTTCTAAAATTTCTTGTAATTTGTGATAAGACTCATCATTCTTCATATAAGTATTCATCTTCTCTAAATCTGGCATTGCAAATAAATCTGGTGAGAAATTAATATCTTTTAATGATAATACTTTTTGATATAACTCTTCACGACTAGAATTTAATATTAAATCTCTCTTTAATTTATAAAACTTCTCAGTACTAGGATTAATATCATATAAAATAACACGTCCAGCTCCCATAGTTAAAGCATTTAAAGCTTGATCTCCACTAGAACCAACAGTTAAAACAGTTTTATCTTCTAAATCTAAATCTTTAAAATAAGCATCTATTTTCTCCGTCGTAAAAGGATATACCCTCTCAAAACCACTACTCATATAACCTACCCCCAATGTGTGCATATTATACCACATTTTAGTAATTTTTTCAACTTCACCAAAAAGAGAAGTATAAAACTTCTCATATATATATTTTTTATAATACTTCTTATAAATAATTTACTATATCAATTAAATTTATTCTGTTGTTATAGTAATATACTACATAATATATTGGAATTACTAGATGAATTTT
>CALCBO010000210.1 GCA_937897245.1 uncultured Caryophanales bacterium
AAACATTTTCACTTGATACTATGACCGAAGAGGCTAATTGAGTACCAATTTCTACTGAATCTTCTAATGTTTTACCATAAGTAAGACCAATTGCTACTCCTGAACAGAAAGCATCACCAGCACCTGTTGTATCATTGACATGAACTTTCTTAGCTGGACAAATTCCACTATGACCTTGGTTATCAGCATATACACAACCCTTTGAGCCCATAGTTACTACTATGGCTGGTATGTTTGCTAATTTTATCTTTTCTTCTATTATTTTTCGTAACTGTTTAGGACTTGTCTTACTATAATCTTCATTGAATAACATTCCTGCTTCCAATTCATTACAAATAAAACAATCATATTTCTTTAATAAATCTCTTCTTTCTAAAGCAATACTCATATTTGAAACAATAGAGAAAACTTTCTTATTATATTTTTCAGCTAATTCAAAAACTTTCTTAACAATTTCTTTATTCATATCTGCTTCTAATACTACAGAATCACATTGACCAATAATCTCATCACCTTTTTCTTCCAATAAATCCAAAATAGGCATAAGATTAGGTCTTTGAGAAATCGAACCAGCTACATCTCCATTCTCATTGAATACTGCTAACCAAGTTCCCATTCCATTAGGTACTTTTAAAATATAATCAGTATTAACTTTATGATTCTTTAATCTTTTAATAACATCTTCTCCTAAAGCAGATTCATCGACAATACTGACAAATGTTGGACGAAGTTCAATATTAGCAATATCCTCTACTACATTACGACTTACACCCCCATGAATATATTTAATAGTACCCGCATTTCTACCATCAGGTATATAAGCATCTAAAGGAAAACCCTTAATATCCACAAATATTGCACCTATGACTACAATTCCCATTTTCTTTTCCACCTTTCAACAAATTTCATCTTATTATAACATAATTCAATCATAAATAAAAAGACCTCAATATAAATGAAAGTCTTCTTCTAAACAATGAATTATCTTTATTTTTTTACTCTATGCTCACCTTTATTAGCACTTCTAAATCCAAACTCGGTACCATTGAGCAATCTATGTATATTTTCTTTATGCTTATATAATATGACTACACTAGCAATAACTAGTATTGCAGCAGCAATCAGATTATGATGAATGACTGCAGTATAAACAGGAACTAATATAATAGTTGAGAAAGTTCCACTTACAATATAATCTGTAATTAAAGTAACCAATACAATAATTATCACAATAGCAATCGCAAATTTCCAATCTAACGCAATTGTCATACCAATATAAGAAGCAAAACCTTTTCCCCCTTTAAAATTCAAATAAAAAGGAAAAATATGACCTATAATACAAGATACACCTGCTACTTCTTTAACATATTGCAAATCAGGAAAAATATATTTCAATAACATGACTGCAACAATAGCTTTCAATATATCATGTAATCCCACAATTATACCTGCTTTCCATCCTAATAAAGCCATAGTATTAGAAGCCCCTAAATTTTTTGAACCCATCTTTTTCAGTTCAACACCATTTAACTTTCCTAAATAATAAGACATACTTGAACTACCAATCAAGTAGGCAACAACAATAACAATAATATACTTCATTTTCATTCCCCTTTAATCTTTGCCCAAAACTCAATATATCATAATTCAACTCATATTCCTATACAGAAATATCAAATTTTTGTCAAAAAAGACTAGCAAACTAGTCTTTCATAAATAAATCAATATTAATAAACTTTTGTCTAGCTATCTTTACCATTTCATGTGAAAGATCAATCCTGTAACCTTAGCCTTTCTTTGAAGATAATCAGGAAACAGTACACCAGTACCACAAGCTACATCTAACACTGAAGTATTTTCTTTAACTTTAGAATTATCTCATATTTTATTAATAATCTCATCGTTTCTAACCATATCATCATCCCACCACGATGCACAATGATCAAAAAATAATTCTACATCTTTTTTATTCATAAATATCTCCTATCAACATCTTCTATATTATAAACAATCATCTTATAAATTTGCCAATATTTTCAAAAAAAAAGAATATGACAAATATCATATTCTTCCTTTTCTAATAAAATCTTTCAACATCAGTAGGATAAAAAGACAATTCTTTAGATGTCCTCAAATATGCAAATAATGCAAATAATAGAATATTAAAACCAATGACATTAATCTCAATGTAAAGAGCTTGAATCATAACTTCTTCATAATATAGATTTAAATATAAATAAGAATAACACAATGTAATAATAACAATCTCAAAAATTAAATATATATACATCTTTATCGTTTGTTTAAAAGTCATTCCTAAACATCTAATTAACTTAATATCTTTATTCATTTTCTCTATTAATAGTCTCATAATAAATATTATAAAAATTATACTAATAA
>CALCBO010000211.1 GCA_937897245.1 uncultured Caryophanales bacterium
AACATTATTTTATCCATTATTTTATATAAACTAATCGCAATTACCGGTATAAATAATATAAGACAAGGCTTTATATGTTTCTTTATATCTTTAATTTTAATCTTAACAAAAACTACTTCTTTCTTTAAAAAAGGAATTAATAATAATTGACTTAATAATGTTGTTAAACTCATTATCAAAGTATATATCAATAAATCATTCTTATTCTTTACAAAAACAAATATAAATATTAAAGATATTATTTTTAATATTGTACTTCTAGTAACTGTAATCTTAAATTTTTCTAACCCAAAGAAAAACCAATTTATATCAAATATTGCAGATAATATAAATATTGATTCTATTCCTCTTATTAAATTATATTCTTGACTTATAAATAATAAATAAAAGAAATATATTAATATCATTATTATTCCCACTATTAATTGTATAGAATATATCTCAAAAAATACTTTAGACATTTCTTTTTTGTTATCTCTTTTTTGAGCTATTGTTCTATTTCCATAATTATTTATTCCAAGTAGAGTAATTATCATATAATAATTTACAAAAGAATAAGTATAAGAATATATCCCAATACCTTCTACATTTAATACTCTTGATACATAAGGTACTGTAATTAAAGGCATTATTAATATTAGTATTTGATAAAATGTATTATATATAAAATTCTTCTTTAATGAGTTCATATACTTCTACCTTCTTTTATTTTTAGAAATGAACTTAAGTATTTATCTCCTTCTTCTGTATAATTCCCAACACAAGCTGCTGGAGTAAAAGTCATTTCTCCAAGTATTGGAGTATTATTCATTTCATAAAAGTCTACTCTTACAAAAGGAAATTCTTTTGATAATTCTTCTGCATAGTTAATCATCTCCATAAATGATTTAGGTTTTTCAATATCATTATTTTCTTGATTATCTCTAAGTATTATCTTATTCCAATCTTTATCATAAAAATGAGTAGTGTATTCCTTTTCTCTATCCTTACAAACTAATACCACTTCTACTTTTCCATGAAAACAATATAATTTATAATCTACTGGATATTTATTATCCTTGTTTTCTATAAATTCTTCGCATATAATTACTGGTTTTACATGATTATAATGTACTTCAGCTGTTTCATAACCAAATTTTGTCTTTAACCACTTTTTTAATTGTTTTTTAACAATTTCTTGATCTAATTTATTTATATCTGTACATATTATATTAAATCCACATCCATGAGAACATTTTAATGCAAATTTATTTGGTAATTTTTTAAAATCTATTTCATCTACATCTTTAAAGACACTTATTATTTTAGTTAAATTTTTATCTTTTAAACCATGTTTTAAAGCATAATCTCTTACTCTATATTTATCAGAACATTCCCATACTAACCTATTATTATTATAATTAAATAATTTTATATACATTAATTTTTCATTAAAAGAAATTGGATTATCTAACCTTAATCTTTTCTTAAACTTAGTATAATAAAATAATTTAGATCCAAGTACTGGATTAATTATAGTTACTAATTTAATTACTTTTTCTTTCATAATTATCTACCCTTCTTTATTAAGAAATAAAACATCATCATTTTTATAGTATGTAATCTAAATTTATTATTTTTAAAAACTTTTTTCATCTCTTCACAATACTCTTTTTTCATATTTAAATTCTTATACATTCTAATAATCATTCTAGAATTACAGTATTCTATCTTTTCAATTTCATCTTTAGTTAATCTATTATAATATTGTTTTTTATATTTAAATAATTCTTTAGTATAATCTATATAATCTTTATTGACCTTAGTAATTCCATCTCCCCCATGGATATAAAAATCTACTAAATATTCCTTCACTCTATCTAAATAATAATTATCAGCAAGTATCTTCATTAAAAGTATATTATCTTGATGAGCTTTAACATTTTCAAACATTCCTACTTTAAGTAAAACCTCTTTTGGACATAACCAAGTAGATGTAGTTTCCATTTTATTTAATAAATGTTCAAACAAACAATTCCCAACCAAATCGATTTTAGGACTTTTTCCATGATGATTATTATTATCATATGTATTCTTATAACAATAAATCATTCCAACTTTTTTACCTTCTTTTTCAAGCTTCTTCATTAAATTCATTTGTTTTTCTATTTTTTCTTTATAGAAAATATCATCATCATCTAAAAAAGCAATATACTTTCCATTACTATTTATTATTCCATTATTCCTAGTTAATGCTCCACCTAGATTAGTTTCATTTTGTAGTAATAAAACATTTGGATACTTACTTACTATTAATTTTGTTTTTTCTCTTTCTTCTTCATTGTTTGCATTATCATCAACTACTATTATTTCAATATTTTTATAAGTTTGTTCTAAAGCACTTTTAATTGCCTTATCTAACATTTCACTTCTATTATAAGTAGGTATTATTATACTAACAAAATCTTCTATCACTACCTCTTCCTCCTATATCCTTTTAGAAAAATAATAATTCTAGGAAAAGTATTAATTCCTATTATCTTAACTTTAAACAGTATTTTTATTCTACTATAAAGTAATTTCTTATATCTTTCTTTAGCATTTTTTATAACTTCTTTTTTCTTAAATAATTCATCATTTACAAATAAATACTTACCAATTTTATAACAAAAGAAATATAAATAATAATAATGACTACAATCAACTTTATTACTTTCTAATATATCAATAAAACTATCAACAGCATCAATAATAGTTAAAGTATTTTTATTAATCTTGGTATGCAACACACTATTTGGATTTTGATAATAATTATAGACCTCTTCACTTTCATAATAAATACTATTAATCTTTTCTACATAGTTAATTACAAAATCAATATCTTCTAATACTTTATAATTTCTATTAAAACAAATATTATTACAAAAAATAATATCTTTTAAAAATACTTTATTCCATAAATATCCCCCAAATTCATTTTCATAACCTAAACTTTTAAAAAATTCATTTTTTGTATAATCCCTACTTTCTTTAGAATTATTATTTCTAATAATAGAATTATTATTTTCTATATTATAATTAAAAATATATAATTCTCTATCTCTTTCTTTTATTATTTTCATCATAAAAAGTAAAGACATTTCACTACTTAATGTATCATCACAATCCATGAAATATATATATTTTCCTCCAGCTTTTTTTATACCCAAATTTCTAGCAGCACTAACCCCCTGATTTTCTTGATAAAAGTATTTTATATTATCATTATTTTTTTTATATTCTAAACCTATAATTCCACTTTTATCAACTGATCCATCATCAATTAATATAATTTCATAATTCCTATACTTTTGCATTAAGATACTATCTAAACATTTTTTTAGTCTTTCTTCTCCATTATAAATAGGTATAATTATAGATATCATATTATCTATCATATAATATCACCTTCCTCAAATACACTACATAGAAACAATAATGGAAATCCAATCATAGCATTCAACATATGATTTTCACTAAATGCCATTAAAGATAATATTATTAATAATAGATATGATAAATTATCAACTTTCTTATATTTCTTTTTTACAAAATAATAAATTAATATAGACATTACTCCCAACAGAATAACACCATAATTTACAAAGAATCTTATATATAAATTATCTATAATCAAAGAACTAACATAATTATTATTCCAAAAAAACTTTATACTATAATCTATTGGCTTAGATAACCATGTAATACCAAAATAATTTAATACAATATAATTCATTCCAAATCTACCAGATACATATTTATTAATAGAAGTAATAAATACTAATTTTTGAAATAAATAAGCCAATATCAAAGATATAGATGCACACACAGGAAATATATATTTACATAATTTATCTAAATATTTGTTTTCTATAAATATCTTATTTAAAACCAAAAATATTATCATAAATAATAAAGTTGTTCGTGATCTAGTAATCATATAATTGAAATTATCATAATAGTTTTATTATCTTTTTTTTCTAACAAATATATTTTTATTAAAGTTGTCCAAAAAATTATTTCAGAAGAAAAATTCGGATGTCCTAAAAACAATGAGTATCTAATTTTACCACTTAATGAATAATAAACTGGTACATCAACCCCAAATAAATAATTAGTAAAATATAAAAATATATGAATTAATAAAACAACAATCCAAAAATAATATATTATCTTTAAAACTGAATTAATAACATCTTGATTAATTGAAAAAATTAATAAAAAACTAAGAAATATTGTTATATCATCACATAACTTATAAGAGATAAATGCTATAAGAAGTAGAATTATTTTTACAAATAAATACTTTAATTTCTTTGTTTTCTTTAACATAGAAATAATTAATAATAATGTTGCTAATAATAACATGGGCTTAATCAAAAAATCAAAAATATCTAGAAGTGTAGAAATAGATAAAACAAAATATAATAACAAACAAATGATTCCCATATAAGTAATTACATTATCTTTTTTTATTAAGAGTTTCATCTATTCTTCCACCCCTTCCATTTTTTATAAAAGAAATAAGATATTTTATTTCCAAAAAACGAAAGAAAACTAGATAATTTACATGAGATGTTTGTATTTTTATCAAAAATTATCTTTAATCTATATTTTTTTATATATTCATTTAATACTTTATATTCATTATTATAATTATTCTTTTTATTATCTTTTAATATCATCATAATACTTTCATAAGTTCTTGCATATTTAAATGTATAGGCACCCTTTATTATATTAGGATAATACTTATTTACTCTATTTATTAATTGATTACAAGAATCTATTACTTGCATTCTCCCTTTTCCAAAAGAACTATTTGTAATACTATTATCTGAATTTCTATAATAATATAAATTATCGTCAACAATAGATACCTCTTCTACTTGAGACATAATATCTGCAATAACATAAATATCTTCATATATTTTTCCTTCTGGATACTTAGTATTTTTAAATATTTCTTTTGAATACATCTTCCCCCATGCTGAAATAGAATATAAGTTTTGATTCTTTTGATATAATACTTTTTTTAAATAAGAATCAGTATTCTCTATATAACTATTATTATTATGAATTATATCTTTTAATTCATTAATATCCCTAAATCTTAAATAACCACATACTGAAATAGCACAACCATCTTTATTAATTACTTGATAAAGACTTGAAATATAATCTTTATCAACAATATCATCACCATCTACTAAACAAATATATTTACCTTTTGCTTCTTCTATTCCTATATTTCTAGCTCTTGCAGAACCTTTATTAGTAGAATTTACAACAAGTCTCAGTTTGATATTTGAGAATTCCTGTTGAAATAGTTCGACCGTATCTCTTACTTTTCTATTCCATTCTTGTTCGTTGTTATCATCTACAACAACTATTTCAAAGTTCGAATATGTTTGCTTCGCTAATGATATCAATGCTTTACGCAATGATTCTTCACGTCGGTATGTAGCTATAACAACACTTACAAATGGTGAATCCATATTGTGTTTTCTCTCTTCCTATTGTTTTTTTCCTTCTGAGACACCCTCTGATTTTAGCAAAACTCTAATCG
>CALCBO010000212.1 GCA_937897245.1 uncultured Caryophanales bacterium
ATTAGTATTTTATTATTAATATACATAATACATAAGCCTCCTTAATAGTGATTATAACATGGATTAGTTAGAAAACATATATTTCCATTTATATTTTTCTAAGAAAAAGAGTATCATTATACTTAGTATTGATACTCTTTGTTTATTTATTATTTAATTGTTCATCTACTTGTTTAAAGAATTCTACTGATTCATCATTATGATAACCTATAAAATATATTTTATCTATTTGATCATGATTAAAAACTGATGTAATAGTTGATTTAATAATACCTTGAGGGAAAACGCAACAACTATAATCATATATTTTATCAGGTTCTTCTTTTAGTTTCATGCAATAACCTGTTATCATGACTTTTTTTTCTCCACCTTTTAGCAATACAATTGATCCTATTGGTAATAATCTATTTGTGTTCATAAATAATCCTCCATTTATTGTATGTCAGCTAATTCTTCATTGTTTTTAGCTCCATATTTTTCTGTTTTTTCAGAATTGTAAGAATAAGTATCTTCATCAGTTAGTAATTCTTCTTTACTAGTGTCATCAGTGCTAATATCTATACTGTCATCTTCATCCCAATTATTATCTTCAAACATATCATTATCACTATTTTTCTTTCTATCTAAGAAAGCTTTTGCTCCTATTCCAGCCGCAGCTGCTGCGCTTATTCCAGCTGTAATTGGAATGAATGAGTTTCCACCACTACTTTTTGTTGGTGTTTTAGGGGCAATAATTTCTGATGACCTTGGTATTTTTGAATATTTATTTCCTCTTACTATATCTTCAACTGATGTTTCAGTATTCTGTACTGGTACACTCTCTTCTGTTTCTAGTGCTGGTTCAGGTGTTTCAAATCCACTTGAATCATTTGTCTCATATTCATAACTTGGTTGATAACCATTCTCTTCTGAATAAGTAGCACCTGTATGTTGGTCGTTATTAGTTGTAGTTTCAGGACTTGTTGTTTGAGTTTCAGGAGTTGTTGACTGAGTTTCAGTTGATTGTTGTGTTGTATTTGTTTCTGATTGGCACTTAGGATTAGTAGTTGTTTCTTTTTCATTTACTACTTCTTTGGTAGTTGTATTTGTATCCGATGAAGTTGTTTTGTCATCTGTTTTTGGTTTCACATTTACCTCAACAATACCCTCCTCTTTTTCATTAGTTTTTATAGTGTTAGGAGTATCAGTTTTTTTATTTGTATCAGAAGTTGCTGTTTCAATTTTTCTAAATTGAGGCTCACCTGTTTTTTGTGTTTGATCTGTGCTTTGTTGGGTATTTGTTACACTTTTATAGTTAGGTGATGAAGTTGTTGTTGTTGCCGTTGTTCCAGTACCACTAGCACCAGTACCAGTATTTTCTTGAGATTTAGTTGTTGTTTTGTCTTTATCTTTATTTTTATCTACTACTGTTTCTGCTTCTTCTCCATCTTTAGCATTAGTTTTTCCGTCTTCAGTTCTTCTCAAAACACTATCGAAAATGCCAGTTGTTGTCTTAGCATTGGTCTTTTCTTGCATATACTTCTTTAATTCATCATCAGATTTTAATTCATTATATTTTTCTCTACTCATAGCTTGAACATCAGATGGAGATATTTTTTCAGTTAAGCCAATTAATGATGTCCATTCAGCTAATTGTTTTTCCATTTCTTTTTCGTTCTTATTTTCAGCATCATGGAATGCATTATAAGTAGCATCACACTGTGTTTTTAAATATTCAAATGCAACATTATAATTTTGAAAGTTTTTTTCTAATTCCGAAATTTTTTCTATTGATTCTGAAAATGCACCATGTTTGTCATTGACTTTCTCCATTTCATTTTTAATTGTTTGCATTTGAATAACTGTATTATTTATATCTTCTCTTATACCATCTATAGCCGTTGAAGCACTTTGTAACTCATCATATATTACGCATACATAATTATTTGTCATTTTTTCCTCCTTTTATTACTTTATTAACTATTATATATTATTAGCATCTTTTTGGTTGGTTGAAAAGATTATGTATTTGTATTCTCCGTTTTGCTATCTTCTTTATAAACCTTATCAACTTGCCCTTCTATATCATTAAATGCATCATCTCTAATTGATACTAATCCATTAGGGTCTTGATAAGTATAGAATACTGATTTACCATCTTCTCTTCGATGCACTACAGTTAACATATCATATGTAGTTACTTCTCCTCCATCTAATACAGCATTTGGAATTACAGCACTTATTGGAGTCGGCTTAACTTTACTTGCTGGTAATCCTTGATTTGTATAATAATAATTATTTCCATTTTCATCTATTACATGAATTTGTGCTAGTTCACCTTTTGTGTCATACATGTATACAGATTTACTTCCATCATCATTTTCTACTGTTTGAGATCCATATCCTGCAACAGAATAATTATTTGTATTATGCTTTTTATATTCTTCAGTTATTTCATAAGGATAAGGAGCTGTTGTATTATATTTTGAATTTTCATTGCATAATGCTGCACCGGTTACATCTACCTCATGTTCATCTCTAATTGATTTAACATTACCATCTTTGTCATAAGTATAGAATACTGATTTACCATTTTCTCTTCGATGTACTACTATTGCATCATTATATATTGATATATCTTTGGCTTCAACATCACCAATTACACTATTTGGTATTACAGGGCTTTGTGGATTATCTTTTTCAACTTTAGTTGCTGGTAATCCAGTACTTGTGTAGTAATGATCACCATTATTTGCATCTACTACATGTAATTCTATTAATTTATTATTTTTGTCATATCTATAGTACTCTATACTTCCATCATCATTCTTATGAGTAACAACCTTTGTATTATCTGGATATTCTTCATATTCTTTTGGATCATAATTCTCTTTACTAAATGTTTTATATTTTTCATCAATCGTAACTGATTGTCCTCCAAAACTAGCAGAGCCAGTTGGTAAGCTTTTCCATTCCATAACACTTTTATATTCTTGGACATAAGTATCAAATGCATCGGTGTAGTTTTTTTCTGTACTTGTTACATCACCTGCACTTGGTACAGATGGATTTGGTGCTGGTTCAGCTTTTTCTTTTTCAAAATCTTCTACCACATCTCCTGTTGGTGTAGATTTTATTGGATCTCCCCATTTATCCATATAATTTTTAGTTTGATTATCTTCTTTAGCATCTTCTTTCTTATTATGATCATCGGCCTCTAAATTATGTTTATTTACTTCTTCATTATATTTATCAATTGCCTCAGTAAAATGTGATTTCCTTTTTGAATATTCAGCTGATAATTTATCATGAAATTCTTTTACTTCTTGAACGGTATGAGTATTTCCTTCACTTATAATTTGACCACGTAATTCTGATATATTTTTGACATCACTTTGCATTTTTTCTGAAATTTCACCTACTAAATCTGCAATTGGTGAATAACCATTTATATATAATGCTTCTCTAGAAAAACCAGGGGTTTTATCTCCTGATAATTTACTAATAATACTATTATCAATACCAGTTATAGCTTCATTATTACAAAGATCGGCAATTCTTGAAGTCTCATCTGGATCTAATAGTTCAGATTTTTTTGTATCATAATTTTGCGTACATGTTTTTCCCACTTTTATATTCCTCCTTTTTTTTGCAATGTTCTGTAAGGATAAGTCAACCTTATACTTACAGAGCACTGCAAAAGCAGTGTCATCATTTTTTTACATTCTTTGTGCAGCTTGTATTTGTGCTCTTTCAGTATCAGTAAACTCATTATGCCATAATGTTAATCTTTCATCAATTGCTCTATTAAAATCTTCTCTTTCGGCGTTTACTTTTGTTTTTATTTCTTCAAAAACTTCATTAAAAACATTACTTGAAGTACCTTTCCATGAAGATTCATTCATTTCAACAACTTGAGATCTCATTGCTTCTAAATTTTGTAACATTTCATCAAATTTATTTCCAGCATTTACTTTAGCTTGTTGTAAATTTTGATAATCAACTATATTTGCCATTTCCTATCCTCCTTCTAATTAAAATGCAGATTTTACAGCTTCTGCTGTAGCATCAAACTCATTAGCAGATGTTCTTAAAGTAGCTACTACTCCATCTAATCTTTCTTTTTCTGCCACTAATTGGGTATCAATATTTTCATTATAATATCTTGTAAATTCATCTGCAACATCACCTGCACATGCAGTGTTTAACTCTTCTCCTATAGCAGCTTTTAAAGTTGCTCTTAATTGGTCAAAGTCTTCTGTTAAAGTTTGAATTGCTGTGGCAGTTGATCTCATTTCTTCTGAATCTTCTAATAATGTAAGATTTGCCATTTCTTTACCTCCTATTTTTTAATTTATTTTAAGAACATTCTTCATTCTTATATATATATTTTAATACATATTCTTTTTTAGTACAATCGTTCTTATCTTTTTTTACAATTGTTTACATAAGAGTTTATTTGTTCGTATCATTTACTATTCAGTATTAGACGTGATATAATTCTATTAATAAAAGTAGGATGTGATATAGATGTTAAAGGTTAGTCATATTTCTAAATGGTATGAAGATATAAAAGCAGTTGATGATTTATCTTTTCAAGTAAAATCTGGTGAAATATTTGGTTTGTTAGGAGTTAATGGAGCTGGTAAAACTACTACCTTTAGAATGATAATAGGATTATTAGAAAAGGATGACGGAGAAATTACTTTGAACGGTAAAAATATAGATTATTCAATTACTGATAAAATAGGTTTCTTAACAGAAGAAAAATCATTATTAGTAAAACTATCTGTATGGGAACAGGTATATTATTATGCGAGTTTAAAAGGAATGACAAAGAAAGATATAAATAAAAAGCTAGATTATTGGTTAGAAAGACTTCATATAAGTGAATACAAATATAAGAAACTAAAAGAGTTATCTAAGGGTAACCAACAAAAAATACAATTTATTACAGCTATTATTCATGAACCTAAATTATTAATATTAGATGAACCGTTTACTTCACTAGATCCTTTTAACGTTTCATTATTAGTAAAAATACTTAATGAATTAAAGAATAAAGGTTGTATTATTATTTTTTCATCTCATAGAATGGAACATGTAGAGATGTTTTGTGATAAATTACTAATACTCGTAGAAGGCAAAAGTATAATAGAAGGTTCTTTAAAAAAGATAAAAGAAGATTATAGAAAAAAGAATATTCATATTATCGGGGATAATATAATTAATTATTTATGTGATATAGATAATATTAGTATTAAAGAACAAAGTAATGAAGTTATTGTTTCTATACCAGATTCTAGTTATATAAAGATAGTTTTTGATAGGATAAAGAATTGTCCTAATCTAATAAAATTTGAAGTAGAAGATCCTACTTTAAGTGAAATATTTGTATCTTTAGTAGGTGATGTTTATGAATAATAAAGGATTATTCTTAATTAAAGAAAGTTTAAAAAGAAAGATTTTTTCTAGATGGTTTGTTATTATTAATATTATTCTATTCTTACTTATATTCTTTTCTTTTCATATAGATAGTATTATTACTTTCTTTGGAGGAGATTTTAAAGAAGAAAAGAATATTATAGTAATTGATAAAGTAGGATTATTTCCACAGTTTAAAAAAGAATTCTTAAGAACTGCAGAATTTGCAGTTACAAAGTATAGTGTTAATAAGATAGATTATTCTAATATAAAATTAAAGGAATTAGTACAAAGTAATAGCAATAATATCGGAATAGAAATATTACCTGATTCTAATAATATAATTCAGTTAAAAGTATACTCGTTAAAGGGATTATCTACTATTAACAGAAGTATAATTACTTCATCAATTAATAATATTAAGAAACAATTAGCTATGGATAATTATAATATTTCTCACGATATTATTAAGATGATTGAGAAGGATGTTGAAGTTGAATCAATTGTATTATCAGATAAAGTAGTTAATGAGAATAAGGATGTAACTTCTTCGATTACTGTTATTGTTTATGTTGTTCCTGCTTTTTTCTTAATTACTACTTTAATACAGATGGTTGGTTCAGAAATTAATGAAGAGAAGACTACTAAAAGTATGGAAATAATTATTTCTAATGTTAATCCTAAAAATCATTTATTATCTAAAATAATATCTTGTGGAGTCTTTACTTTAATTCAAGTATGTCTATTATTAATATTTACGCTAATAGCATTTTTTACTCATAGTCATAGTATTGGAACTTTAACAGCATCTTCTACTAGTGGATTTACAAGTAGTATTATTGGACAATTAATTACTCCTGAATTAATAAATATGGCTTTAAGTGTATTACCTATTTTATTTATTTCTTTTATTATCACTTTGATTACTTATGCTTTATTAGCTGGTGTATTTGCTTCAATGACTACTAATATCGATGATTTTCAACAATTACAGACTCCAGTAATGATGATTATTTCTTTTTCATTTTATTTAGCTTTAATGGCAGCTTTATTTGAAGGTTCTTTATTTATTAAAATTATGTCTTTTATTCCTTTAATTAGTTTTTTAGTATCTCCTACTTTATATATGTTGGGTCAAATATCTATTGGGTCTGTTATTATATCAACTATCTTAGAATTATTATTTATGGTTATAGTTTATCATTTTGGAATTAAAATCTATAGAATTGGAATATTAAATTATTCGGGAGATCATTTATGGAGTAAAATAATTAAAGCATTAAAATAAGTAGACAGTTTTGTTAAGCTGTCTACTTTTATTATTCACTAGCTAGATTATCAAAGTATCCTTGGACAAGGACAACTGGAGTACCTTTATCTCCACTTCCACTTGTAAGGTCACATAATGAACCAATTAAATCTGTAATTTTTCTTGGAGTAGTACCTTGAGTAATCATTTGTCCTTTTAAATTAGCATCTTTAGTTTTAATTTCTCTTTTTATAGCTTCTTTTAGTTCTTCT
>CALCBO010000213.1 GCA_937897245.1 uncultured Caryophanales bacterium
GAAATTATTTATTTTAGGTATAATGTTCCCTTTAGTATATTCCTTATTTGATGGAGTAGGAACATTCTTAGATGGAGTATATCTTGATAAATTAGAACTAATAAGTGCTGATTCTGCTCTTATAAGTTATGAATTAACTTTCTTAGCTTATGGTATCATTACTTATTTCTATTTAAAAAAGAAAAATCCAAAAGTAAAAGTATTTAATGAATGGAACCTATATGTTGCGGCAATACTTGAAATGGTAGGACAAGTATTTTATGTTTATGCCATGGCTAAAAATTCAACAATTGCAGCTCCAATAATTGGCTCATATTGTGTACTTACAATGTTATTATCTAGAATTATCCTAAAAGAAAAACTAAGTAAAACCGAATACGCTGGAATATTCTTAGTACTAGCAGGAGTTATCATTTTAGCTTTTCTAGATGTTTAATAAAAAATCACATCACATTGATGTGATTTTTTTATACTATTTTTTCTCAAAAGTCTTATTCTTTTGATATTGTTTTAAATATGCACTTATTAAAGCATTATTAGAAGCCATACCATACCTAAATTGATTATTACTAAATAGTAATGTTTTTAATGAAGTTTGAATATTAATATTATCAAAATCCTTTATTACTAATTCACAATCATTATATTCTAAATGTTTTAGTAAAGTCTTTCCATCTCCTTGTCTCTTATTTAAAGAAACATTCCAGTCAATCGCAATTACTTCTTTATTTCCTAAATATATTTTTATTATCATAGGTATTTCCTCATTATTATAATCAATATTATATATATTATTATAAGCTTTAAGTAATTGCCTTTTATTATTAATCTTTTCCTGAAAACTTCTTTCATATAGTCTTTTATTAATATCTAAATTAATTTTCAAAGAAACAGAGACTTCCTCTTCTGAATAAGGAATTAATTTAAATAATTCTTCTAAAAAATCATTAACTGAAACATCTAAAGAAATATCATTAGTATTTCCAAATAATGAATTATAAAGAGTAATTAACTCTTTTTGAGAAGAAAACTCATGACTTACTTCGATCCACTTTAACTGCTGAGCTTTATTATCTAATATCTCTAACTCATCATATAATCTTAGTAATTGAGAATTATAACTATTTTTAATATTATTTAAAAATGAAGTATCTCCATCTGACATTAATATTTCCTGATGAATATTATCTCTTCTTTTAGCTAATTCTCTTATCTTTATTTCTAATTCTTTTATCTTGTCTTCATTTTCTTTTATTTCTTCTATATTAAGATAATTATCAGTATGACAACTATCTAACTTTTCTTTATACATAATTAATTTATTAATATAATCTTTATCCATAAAACACCTCAATAATTACAATATCATACTTTAAATAATACAACAATTCTTTTCTAATTAATAAAAATAAGGTATACTTATATCGGTGATGTATATGAAAATACTAGCAAGTGATTTTGATAACACAATTTATTACTTAGATAATAAAAAATTAAATAAAAAAAATATTGAATCAATTAAAAGATTTATTGCCTTTGGTAATATATTTTGTATTATTACTGGTAGAAACTATACTGATTTAAAACTATTACTTAAAGAGAATAATATTCCATATTCTTATTTAATATGTGAAGATGGAGCTAAAATATTTAATAATATGGATTATTGTCTAGATACAGTATTATTACCAGAAGAAGTAATTGAAAAACTAGTTCCATATCTAGAAGAAAAAGGATATGATTATTACTTAGATGATGGTTATAATCATACTAATTATTATGGAGATTGTGTAAAAATAGTAATTAAATGTAAAGAAGAAGATAATAAAGAGAAAATAGTAGAAGAAATAGAAAAAATATCTCCAGTACATATATATGCTAGTAGAAAACATATTAATATAATTCATAAATCTGTAAATAAAAAGAATGCTATTAAGAAGTTATTTAATATAGAAAACTTAGATTATAATTTTTTATATGTAATAGGTGATAATGATAATGATTATGAAATGTTAAAAGATTTTCCAGGAGCAGTAATAAAAGAACATCATAAAATATTAGATGAATTAAATAAAACAGAATATGATAGTTTAAGTGATTATATAGAACAAATCTTAAAAGAAAAAAAATAAGAATACTTTTCCTTATATTATTATAAAGAATTTTTATAGTAAAAGAATAATACTTATGATAAAATCCTATATAGGAGGAATTTATTATGGTTAAGAAAAAAGATATTCAAAATTTAATAGAAATAAATGATTTATCAACAGATGAAATATTTGATTTAATTAAAGTAGCTAATGATATTATTGATAATGGTGATAGTTATTCCCATAAATGTGATAAGATATTAGCTACTTTATTTTTTGAACCAAGTACTAGAACAAGACTTAGTTTTGAATCAGCTATGTTACGTTTAGGTGGAAAGGTTTTAGGTTTTTCAGAGGCTTCTTCATCATCAACTGCTAAAGGTGAAACATTAGCTGATACTATTTGTACAGTAAGTGGTTATTCTGATATTATTGCGATGCGTCATCCTAAAGAAGGAGCTCCAATAGTCGCAATTAAAAAGGCTAAAGTTCCTATTATAAATGCTGGAGATGGGGGACATCATCATCCAACTCAAACTTTAACTGATTTATTTACTATTTATCGTGAGAAAAAAAGATTAGATAATCTAACAATCGGTCTATGTGGTGACTTAAAATTTGGTAGAACTATTCATTCTTTAGTAAGCGCTATGTCTAGATATAAAAATATTAAGTTTGTATTAATCTCACCAAATGAATTAAAAATGCCTGATTATATCATAAGTGAAGTATTAGAAAAGAATAATATAGAATATAAAGAAACTAATAATATGGAAGAATATATGAATGAATTAGATATTCTTTATATGACTAGAGTTCAAAGAGAAAGATTCTTTAATGAAGAAGATTATATTAGATTAAAAGATTATTATATTTTAGATAAAGCTAAATTAAAGAATTCTAAAAAAGATTTATGTATCTTACATCCTCTACCAAGAGTAAATGAAATATCACCTGAAGTAGATGATGATAAAAGAGCTAAATACTTTGAACAAGCCTATAATGGAGTTTATATTAGGATGGCTTTAATATTAAAATTATTAGGAATAGAATAGGAGAAGTATATGAATATAGATGTAATAGAAGATGGTTATGTAATAGATCATATTAAAGCAGGACATGCAATTAAAATATATAGATTATTAAACTTAGAGGAATTAGATTGTCAAGTAGCTTTAATAACTAATGTAAAGAGTAGAAAAACTGGTACTAAGGATTTATTAAAGATAGGTAAATTAATTGAAATAGATTTAGATAGAATAGCTTTTATTGATCCTAATGTAGTTGTTAATGTAGTAGAGAAGAATAAAATTAAAGAAAAGAAACATTTAAAATTACCTAAGAAATTAGTAAATGTTTGTAAATGTAATAATCCTAGATGTATTACTTCTACAGAAAGAAATTTAGATCAAATATTTAATTTAACTAATAAAGATAATAAATTATATAGATGTCATTATTGTGATACAGCCCTTGAAAAAGATAGTTTTATGTTATAAAGAGTCTAGTACTCTTTTTTTGTTTACATATTTTTACTACAACAATTATTTATTTACTATTATTAACTAATTATAAATGATATAATCAAGACAAGATAATAGAAAGGATTAAGTATAATGAAAAGAATAAGAAATAATAAAAAATCATTAAAAATAACTTTAGCAGTCCTATTACTAGTAATAAGTATAGGATATGCCTTTTTAAATGCTAATTTAACTATTAATGGTACGAGTAATTTCGCAAGAACTACTTGGAATATACATTTTGAAAACTT
>CALCBO010000214.1 GCA_937897245.1 uncultured Caryophanales bacterium
GATTTACTCCATTAAAAGAAATGTTGCCTATATGGATAGAGGCTAAATTAAAGGAGGAAAATAAATAATGATTAAACTTGATTTAACTCAAGCTAAACTAGCTGAAGGTATGGAATCATATAAAGATCGTGTTGTAGAAATTCATGATATGATTCATAACAAAACTGGAGCTGGAAATGATTTCTTAGGATGGGTAGACTTACCTGTTAATTATGACAAGGATGAAGTAGAAGCTATCTTAAAGAAAGCTGAAGAATTAAAAGAAGAAATTGAAGTCTTATTAGTTTGTGGTATTGGTGGTTCTTATTTAGGAGCTAGAGCTGCTATTGAAGCTATCAATGGATTATATCCTACAAATAAAGTAAAGATTATATATATTGGAAATACTTTCTCTTCTAACTACTTAGCACAAGTTAAAGAATATGTTAAAGATAAAGAATTTGGTATCAACGTTATCTCTAAATCTGGTACAACTACTGAAACTTCTATCGCATTTAGAATTTTTAAAGATTTATTATTGTCTTCATACATTAAAGAAGAAAATGGACTTATGATTAAAAAGAATCCACATTATCTTTCTTTAAGAGAATATAAAGTTTTAAAAAAGAAACCATGTCAATTACCTATTGTTGTATTAATGAGAAATAAAAGATGTTGTATAAATCCAGTAAAACTAAGTAAGGAAATCTTAGGTATTGGATATGTTCTTTGTGTATATACTAAAAGTCATGATTTAACTGCTAAAATTATCTATCCTGATGGGTTTATTGAAAATATAGAAATACAAAATGAATTCAAGATGATTAAGGACATAGGTGAAAAAGTAAGAATATATATGATTCAGGAAAATAATCAATATTATTCATTTGATGAATTATTGAAATTAAAGTTACATAAAGAGCACAATAATAAAAAAGAAGAAAACAAAGAATATGAAACTTATTTCTTAAAGGAAATAAATAAATTAAAAAAAGATATAGAAGCATTAAAACAAGAATATAAAGATATGAAAGATAAACATTATCAATTACAACAAACAGATCAATTATTAGAAAAAAAATTAGCATTGGCTTGCCAAGATGCATTATTAATATCTAAAGATAAAGATTATGAAAAATATCAAAAGTTAGTTCTTGATGTATTAGAAAGAGTTGTGAATGACTTACCTATGGAAGATAACTTTAGAAAAAGGGATGTTATTAAATCAGTTTTAAGGAGTCAAAAATGAAATATTTAGTTACGAAGATAAAATTAAAAAATATCAATAAACAACTAATACATCAAATTATTGTTAATTTACATCAAATAGAAGAAGACTATAGTCAATATATTACATATATAAATAAAGGATGGATTATTCAATATAAAGATATTTTAGCTTACCATATAGAAGATGATTGGATATATGAATATATATTTAATGATAAAGAAAAAGTATTATATATAAATTTAGATGATCAAGGATATAGTGAGTATATAGATATACTTGAATATTTATTGAAAAAAGACTATATCTTAAAGGAAGAAATTTTATATGTGGATAAGAAAGCATTTTATATTGAATCCTTTGAGGAATTGAATACTTATCATTATCAGTTACCAATTATCTACTTAAATCATTCATTATCTAATGATGAGGAGTTTGTATCAGAACTTGCTTCTAAGGTTGTAGGAATGGCATATGTTGTATATGGCAATGAAGAGTTTGAGAAAAAGATGAAAACTCATTACCATATCAGGGATAGTAGTTATCTTATTTATTTAAATCACCATTGCATAAAATTATCATCATTAAAACATGAAAGTAATCATCAGTTTATTGAGCGTATTTTTTTAAAAGTTCAAAATTACATAACAACAAGAGTATATGAATATCCATATTCAATGAGCCAATTATATAAAAATGTATTAAATGAAATGATTGCTTATGAAAAAGAAAACGAAAATATAATTTTAAGTGATTTGGAAATGGAAATGATGAGTTTAGAAGAAGAAAAAGAAAAATTAGTAGAAAATATATCTAAACTAAATACTTATATATCTTTATTAGAAGAGAAAAATAAATCTAATCTACATTATTTAGAAGATTTAGGAGAATATCCTCTTTTGTTGAAGGGTGATGAAAAAGAATATTATCCTGGAGAACAAAAAGATATGATTCTATATTTATTAGAAGAATCTAAGAATGGTAAAGATCAGGAATATAAAGATATGATTGATAAAATCATAAGTGATAATCCTAAAGTTGGAATACGAGATGAACTCATTGAAAATATTCAAAAAACTTTAAAAGCAATGCCAGGAGTAACAGATAGAGCTATAGCAAAACTAAAAAAATATGGTGTATATTTGGAAAAGAATGATCATTATGCAGCCCGTTTTTTTGAGGATAGTAGATATTTAATTACTGTTGCATCTAGTTCTAGTGATGTACAATTTGCGAATCAAGTAAGAAGACATGTAAAGAAATATTTCTTTTAAAAGACGAATAGGAAACTATTCGTCTTTTATCTCTTCTAATATGTTTAAGGAACTACTAGTACCAATACGACTAGCTCCAGCTTCAATCATTTTTAGACAAGTATCTAAATCTCTAATACCACCAGCAGCTTTTACTTTCACATCGTTACCAACTGTCTCTTTCATTAATTTTACATCTTCTATTTTAGCACCACTAGTACCAAAGCCAGTACTTGTTTTAATATAGTCAGGTTTAACCTTTTTAGCAATTAACGCTAATTGTTTTATCTCTTCTTGAGTAAGATAACAATTTTCAAATATAACTTTAGAAATAACATCATGCTCTTTACATATATCAACAATTTGTTTCATTTCATCTTCAATGTAATCAAGATGTCCTTCTTTTAATTCACTTATATTAATAACATAATCAATTTCATCAGCACCATCATCAATCGCTTGTTTTGTTTCAGCAACTTTAATTGCGATTGTTGTTTGTCCTAAAGGAAAAGAAATAGCAGCTCCAACATGAATATCAGTACCTTGTAATAATTGTTTGCATAATTTAACTGGAGCACTATTAATAGCAACCATGGCTGCACCAATTTCTTTAGCTTCATTACATAATTTTATAAAATCTTCATTTGTGGCATAAGGTTTTAGTAAAGTATGATCAAACATACCTGCAAGTTCTCTTTTTTTTATCATAATATCCTCCTAATATTCTCTATTATACAACTTAATCATAATAAAAAGTAATAAAATATTTAAAATTGAAATTATTAATAAGATTTTTGTTGGTATAAAATAATTTGATGTCATTGTATGAATAGTTCCTACAATAGTAGGTAAAGAAGCTTGAATAATACAGCTTGTAGATAAAATGGAATAATTTAATGAAAAATTATCACAACCAAACAAATATCTTACAATAGTAGGCATTAACGAAGCATTACCACCGAATACAAATAACAAAATACTTGCAGCAAAAATAAATAAATACTGATTTTTAATAGATAAACTGAATGTTAACAGAAATGAAGAACAAAGCATAACTATATTAATATAGCTTAGTGTTTTTTTTATACCTTGTCTATCAAATACCATTCCCCAAATAATTCTACCTCCACCATTACAGATAGAAATAATACTAACAACAATTGAAGCTAATGCTGAACTTATAAATAAATCTTCTTTCAGCATAGGTGTAACATGGTTAATAATAGTTAATCCTATGCCAGCATTAAAAGCACTTAATATATAATAATTCCAAAATAATGGTTTTTTTATCATTTGAGATGTATTAATATTATTTGTTCTATTGTTATGAGGGCGACTTTCTTGTGGCAATTGAGAAGATTCTTCATGAGTGGGTATCTTCAATAAAAAACTTCCTAATATTAAACC
>CALCBO010000215.1 GCA_937897245.1 uncultured Caryophanales bacterium
GAGAAAAGTTTTACAGAATTTTGATTTAAAATTAGATGAATGCTTTGATGGATTAGAGTGTTTAGGAAAAATAGTTAATGGAGATGAATATGATTTAATACTTATGGATATTATGATGCCTAATATGAGTGGTGAAACAGCTCTAGCTAAGTTAAAAGAAAATCCTAATTTCAAGATACCCACTATTGCTTTAACAGCTGATGCAGTAGCAGGAGCAGAAGAAAAATATTTATCTGAGGGATTTGTTAGTTATATTGCGAAACCTTTTAGTAAAGAGCAAATTGGTGAAAAACTAGAGAGTGTTTTTGGAAGTGGAATTCAAGTAAAAGTAGAAAGCAATGTACCTGTTTATAATCCTCAAGTAGATAGATTTAAAGACACTCCAGCATATGTTTTTGGTGATTCTAAAGATAATGATAATAAAAAAGGGACTATTGCGTGAGTAGTTCCTTTTATTAAATAGAAAAACTTTTATCATAAAAGATTTAAAGCTCATATCTATTATTTTATTCCTTATTATCATTATGATAGTTATAATAAAAAAATGACACTCATTCGTTAGAATAGTGTCAAACTCATAATAATTGGGTAGACATTCAACAGTGTCAAACTGAATGTTCCCATTTTTATTTTATGCAAGAATACTTGCTGGATACATAGTAACACAAAAAGGACTTTTTTACAAGGTCCTTAAAAAAGTTTGTTGCTTTCAAATTAATGTGTATACGTTAAAAAAGCAAAATCTATAAAAATAGTTTTTGTAGTTATAAAAGGATTGTATATCAATTGACGTAACGTATCATTTATGATACGCTGTATTAGGAACATTTGATTAGTTGGGTGGAGCCAAACTTCTTGATGAAGGGAGGCGAGAATATGAACAAGAAGGATTTTTTAATTCTATCTTTAGTAATTATTATCTTCCTTTTATTATTCTTACTATTTATAGTTTTAATATAAAAGAAATCCACCTAACTCAGCAATGATTTAGGTGGAAACCATTCTTATGGCAACACTCAACAAAGCGAAATATCAAGTGTTCCTTTTTTATTTTATGCAAGATTTCTTGCTACATACATAATAACACAAAAAGGAACTTTTTACAAGTTCCTTTTGTATTTAAACTGGGGCGTCGTATGAGGATCGAACTCATGCATACTGGTGCCACAAACCAGCGTGTTAACCACTTCACCAACGGCGCCATTTCAAAAATACAAGTATATTTTATCAATAAAATGTATCTTTGACAAGTGTTTTTTCTAAAAATGTTATTATCTTGGGTGTTTAACTATACAGTTATTTGACTATAGAATAGATTAAAAAGAAGGGAGATATTATGAATAACTATAATTATGTATATTATGATTGGCTTCAAGATAATAAACGAAATAATAATTTAGATAATCCTCAAGAGGGATTTTTAAAGGGAAATATGTTTCAGGATTTATATAGTCAATATAAGGATTATAAACCTACTGTTTTTCAATTTAAGACTGAGCAGGAGAGAAAACTGTTTGAGCTACAGACTATTACTTTTGCGATGCATGAATTAAACTTATATTTAGATACTCATCCTGATGATCAGGGAATGGTTATGTTGTTTGAAGATTATAATAGAAAAAAAGAAAAGCTATGTAAGGAATATGAAAAAGAATATGGTTCAATTACTATAGGAGGAATAAATAATAATAATAATAATAATCAATCATTTGAATGGGTTAATAATAATTGGCCATGGGAGGTAAGAAATGTTTAAGTATGTAAAAACTCTACAATATCCAATTAATATTAAGAAAAAGGATTTAAGAATGGCAAAATATTTAGTAACTCAATATGGGGGTGCTAATGGTGAATTAGGAGCCGCTTTAAGATACTTGAATCAGAGAATGACTATGCCTGATAGTAAGGGTAAAGCTTTACTTAATGATATAGGTACAGAAGAGTTAGGGCATGTTGAAATGTTAGAGACTATGATTTATCAATTAATGAAAGATGCAACATTAGAAGAAATAAAAGAAGCAGGATTAGATAGTCATTATGCTGAGCATGCTAAGGGATTATATCCTACAGATGCTAATGGAGTACCATTTACAGTTAGTTATTTTGCAACTACAGGAGATCCACTAGCTGATTTGGCAGAAGATATGGCAGCTGAACAAAAAGCAAGAGCTGTTTATGAAAACTTAATAGATTTAACTGATGACCCTGATGTTATAGGACCTTTATTATGGTTAAGACAAAGAGAAATTGTACATTATGCAAGATTTAGAGAATTGTTTTTAGAATATGAAAAGAAATTAAAAACACCTAAATTAGAAATAAAAGAAAATATTATGAATAATTTATACTATAATATATGATTTTAATAATTGACAGATATAGTAAAATATAATCCTATGAAAATAATGGGTATGAAAGATAAGAGGAGTTGTTATGGACACAGCAGTAAAAGATAGAAGTAAGGAATTAGCATGTTTTCATGAATTGTTAAAGATTGAAAAAAAAGATAAAAGATTATTACTTAGTGATGGTAAGACCTATGTAATTGGTAGGGAAAGACCGGAGTTTTCTTTGTGGATATGGACAAAGGGAGAAATGGAAAAAAATGAAGTTGAAAATATAGTGGAAGTATTAAAAAAGAATATTACTACAAATAAAGATAATTATATTATTGCAAAAAAGAAATTTTTTGAATTATGGAATGAAACATATCATGACGTAAAAAAACAATTGGATATTTCATTTTTAAAATGCGAAGAATTAAATGATATTCCAATAGCTTCAGGATCTTTTGAGAGACCTAGTTATGGAGATAATATTTCTATTGCTTCATGCTGGTGTAAGAATGTTGAACACTCTCATTTACATGAAAAGATACCTTTAAATGAAGCTTTGGTTGAAATACAAAGAGAAATTGATAATAAACAATTATTTGTATGGAAAAATAATATGGGGAAAGTAGTATCAGTAGCTCGTTATGAAAAAATTGGAAATTTTGGAAAAATAAGTCAAGTTTATACACCTGGAGAATTTAGAAAGAAGGGATATGCTAGTAGTTTAGTACATAAATTAACCCAGTTTTTATTGGATAAAGGAATGATTCCAGTTTTATTTATTGATTCTAGTTATAAACCTTCAAAGTATTTGTATCAAAAAATGGGATATAAAAAGGAATTAGATTTAGTTCGTTTTGAATGGATTAGAGAGTAGAGTGATTCTACTTTTCTTTTTAATAAATAGTTAGCACTCTATATTGACAAGTGCTAAAAATAGAGTATAATTATAAATGGAAGGGAGTGATATTATGTTTAATTATCCTAATGAAGAAGAAGAAAATGTTTTAGAAAAATATGGTCGTGATATTATTGAAGATGCTAAAAATGGTAAGATTGATCCAGTTATTGGACGTGATGAAGAAATTAGAAGCATTACTAGAGTATTATCCCGTAAAACTAAAAATAATCCAGTATTAATTGGTGAGCCTGGTGTTGGAAAAACAGCTATTGTTGAAGGTTTAGCATTAAGAATATTAAAAGGTGATGTTCCTAGTAGTTTAAAAAACAAAACTATTTGGGAATTGGATATGGCTGCATTGGTTGCTGGGGCAAAATATCGTGGAGAATTTGAAGAACGTTTAAAGAATGTTTTAAATGAAATTAAAAAGAGTGATGGAGAAATCATTTTATTTATAGATGAGATTCATATGATTGTAGGTACTGGGGCAACAGAGGGAGCAATGGATACTTCAAATATCTTAAAACCAATGTTAGCTCGTGGTGAAATACATGTGATAGGGGCAACTACTCTTAATGAATATCGTAAGTATATTGAAAAAGATGGAGCTTTAGAGAGACGTTTTCAAAAAGTTAAGGTAGAAGAACCTAATGTAGAAGATACAATTACAATACTTAGAGGTTTGAAAGATAGATTTGAAATACATCATGGTGTTTCAATTACTGATAAAGCAATAATTGAAGCTGCAACTCTATCTAATAGATATATTACAGATCGTTATTTACCAGATAAAGCTATTGATTTAGTGGATGAGGCATGTGCAACTATTAGAGTTCAGATGGATTCAGTACCATTTGAATTAGATAATTTAACTCATCGTATTATGCGTTTAGAGATAGAACGTCAAGCTATAAAAAAAGAAAAAGATGATTTATCAGTTAATAGACGTCATGAAATTGATAGAGAATTACAATCTATGAAAGAGAAGGAAAAAGAATTAACAGAAGCTTGGAATAGAGAAAAAAGTATTAATGAAGATATTAAGAAAAAGAAAAAAGAATTAGATGATTTACGTTTTGATTTAGAACAAGCTGAAAATGAATATGATTTAGAAAAAGCGGCAATACTTCGTCATGGTGAAATACCTAGAGTTGAAAAAGAATTAGAAGAGTTAAATAAAGTTGAAAAAAACAAATTACTTAGTGATACGGTAACAGAAAATGATATTTGTAAGATTATTGCGAAATGGACTAATATACCAGTTACTAAGTTATTAGAGAGTGAAAAAGAAAAGTTATTGGGATTAGAAGAACATATGAAAAAAAGAGTAATGGGTCAAGATGAGGCTTTAAAAATAGTTAGTGATGCTATTTTGAAATCACGTAGTGGAATAAAAGATCCTAATAGACCAATTGCTTCATTTATGTTTTTAGGTCCAACTGGTGTTGGTAAAACAGAAATAGCTAGAACTTTAGCTTATGAATTATTTGATGATGAACGTCATATGGTTAGAATAGATATGTCTGAATATATGGAAAAATTTAGTGTATCAAGATTAATTGGTTCGCCACCAGGATATGTAGGTTATGAAGAAGGAGGACAATTAACTGAAGCTGTTAGAAGAAATCCTTATAGTATTATTTTATTTGATGAAATAGAAAAAGCGCATAAAGATGTATTTAATATATTACTTCAAATATTAG
>CALCBO010000216.1 GCA_937897245.1 uncultured Caryophanales bacterium
TTTAGATAGTAATTATCAAGTTAATAGTGAAGAGATATTAACTAATCCTCATACTGGTAATTATAGTTTACATATTACTTTAATGTTACTAGCAGTATTAGGAATAGGAGCTTATACTATTTATACTCCTAAAAGGAGTGATAATAATGAGTAGGGATGATAATATTTATGATGATTGTTGGTTATATATTTTATTATTATCAACTTTAGTTATTTTAATAGAATCATTAAGAAGTTATAGTTTTAAATTATTAGGTAATCAATTAAGTTATTCATTGTTGTTATTACCAGTTACTTATTTTTTAGTTAATTATATTTGTAAGAAGTATGATTATAAGAAAGCTATTTCAGCAATTGCTTTATCAGCTGTTTTATTAGTTGCTTTTACAGTAATTATGGAATTTGCTTTAGGTGGAGTAATTGATTTTACTGGTATTAGTGGTATTTGTTGTGGATATGTTTTAAGTCAGTTTATGAATTTAACTTTTTATTTATTTATTATTAATAATACTAGGCAATCATATTTCTTGATATTATTTAACTATTGGTTTGCGATTATTATTTATTCAATAGTATCTGTTTTATTATATTTAGATAAATTAGTTTTATTAGATTTTATTAGAGATTATTTATTAACTTTAGGATTACAATTTATAATAGTAATACCGTTAGCTTTTTTAGATAAAAAGGTATTAAGGGGTGTAGAGAAGAAACTTGTATAATTGATATAAATATGGTATAATATCTTTTTGTTGACTGTAAGGGGGATTAGAGTGAAAAATAAAATATATCAAATTAATAATGGAAAAGTAGAAGTCTATTCTTTTGATGTTTTAAAAGATAAGATGGAAGAATTTAGAGCACAGGAATTATTAAAGATTCCAGAGGATGAGAGAGTCTTAAAAAAAGATAATCCTCTTAATTGGTTTAGTTCTAGGAATGGAGTTGTTTATTCTTGTGGTGCATATGTTTTAAGAGGTGTTCCTAGTTCAGAAGATGAGACATTTTCAGTAATTGAAGAGAGATTTATACGTGGGGATTTTGTAGGAGATCCAGTAAGAATTGTTGAGAGATTTGACGATGATGGAGAAATAATTTATATAGGGCCAGTGAGAGATACTTTAGAAAATAAAATACAGATTACAAGTGATTTACAATTAGTTCAGTTATTAGAAAATGAAGAATTTCAAGATGAAATGTTAGAAGAAGAGGAATTAGCTGAAATAGGAGAATTATTTGATATTTCAGAAGAACCAATTACATCTATTGTTTTAGATGAGTTAATTAAAATGTATAAAGCTGAATTAATTAAGGGAGATGTTGATTCACAAGTAGAATATCTAGAGAAATCTGGAAAAGTACTTGAAAAATTACGTAATTAAAAAATTGTTCAAGTGATGTGAACCCCAAATAGGAGACATCAAATAAAAAATCAAGGGCGAACTTTAGTGAGTTCATCTAGACTCTTGATTTTTTATTGTGTAATTATAATGGTTATTCAAATAAAGCTTGTCTTTATTTGTTATCAATTAATAAATTAACTAAATATAATACATCTTCTGCATATTCAACAATATTTGAATCAGGTTTTCCCATACCTGGACATAATCTATTATATAATTCATAATTATATCCACCATTATTCTTTAAATATTCAATTACTGCTTCTAATTTATATATTAATTCATCTTTATTTATCATTTTTCTTATATCCTTTCTTTTTATTAACTTTCTTTCCTTTAATTCTCGTTGTATTATAAAATTCTATCCATTCTTCAACTAACTCTATGTAATTTTCTAAAGATGTGATATTATTATTGTACAAAGTTTCCTTTTTAAGGAGAGAGTGCCAACTCTCAATTGGTGAATCGTCTATTGGAGTGCCTTTTCTCGCCATAGAAATGGTAATACCATTAGAATCACAAATTGCTTTGTATTCATTAGATGTATACTGGAATCCTTGATCAATGTGAATGATAAGACCAGATACATCTTTTCTTTTGGCTATTGCTTCATTTAAAGTATCCATAACTAATTTATTATCATTATGTTTTGATATTTTATAAGCAACAACTTTTCTATCATATAAATCTATTATTGTAGATAGATATGCTCTAGAACCTTTAAATATAAGATATGTTACATCTGTATCCCAAATTTTATTTGGTGCATTAGTATTAAAATTTCTATTTAATAAATTTGGTTTAACATTATCTTCAATTCTTTCATTTTTGTTTTTCTTCTTTGCCTTTCTTATATATTCAGCCATTAAATTATATTTTTTCATTATTCTTAAAACCTTCTTTCCATTCATTACAACCCCATATTTGATTTTTAGGCCTTCCACAATTCTACGATAACCATATGTGCCTTTTGAATCATCAAATATTTCTTTAATTATTAAATAATCATAATAATCAGGATCTTCCTTATTTCGATATTTATAATAAGTTTTAGGACTTATTTCTAATACGGCACACATATTATATAACTTATAATTATCTCTATATAGATTTATAAAAGTTACTTTCTCTCTCGTTGTGCCTTGAAGAAGGCCTGGTATTTTTTTAGTATCTCATATCTTTCTTTGTAATCTTCTTTAGTTAAATCTTTTTCTTTTGGTCTACCACGCTTTTGACCTTGACCAGGATATAATTCGGGTCTATGGTATTTATGCGACCATGTCATAATTGTTCCTTTTGGTACACCATATTTTTCTGATAATGCAGGAAATGAAATACCTTCTTTTATACCTTGTAATACTTTTTCTTTCAATTCGTTCGAATATTTACAAAACTTCTGACCTTTTGAAGCCACAATAAAACACCTCCTTTCGGAAGTGTATTATATCACTTTTTGATTTTTTTATTATTGTCTACTCTATAGGGTGCATTTCAAGATAAAACAATTTTTTTATAATAATATAAGAATTAGAGTTAAACTTAGATTATGAAACATATGGAAGAAGATAGAAGTAAAAACTGTATTAGTTTTATAGTAAGCTAAGGCAAAAGATGCGCCTAGAGTACCATAAGGAATAATAAATAAATAATCAGTTAGAACTTTAGCATTTGTAATAACATGAGCTCCACCAAATAATAAGAAAGATAATAGAATAAATAACCATTTATTAGGACAAGTATCTTTAATGGTTTTACGAAAAGCAATTTCTTCATTAAAAGGACTAATAAACCCAGCATTAATAATCATAGCTAGAGGAAATATTTCAATCATTTTACGAACTGCATTTTCATTGTTGGCTATACCATTATGGAATAATAATTGAATTAAGAAATTAGATAGTAACATAATAAATAGTCCTATTAACCAACATTGTAGTCCAGTATCTAAGTTTTCTATTAGATTCTTTTTAAAGATTTTGAATTCCTTTTTTAAATCTTTATGATATATAATTATAAATAATAATAATAGAATAATATCTGAAAATAAATTTACTAGAATTAGAGTACTTTTACTAGCAGTTTTAATATTAATATGTAATATATATACTATTAAATATTGAAAGTAAGAGCTAAACCAAAATAAAGTAAAGACTAAAATACTTTTAATTATTAATTTTTTATTAATTGGAATATTCATAAAATCACCATAATAAAGATAACATATATTTTTAGATAATTGAAGATTATTGAATAAATATTTTAATTTAAGTGTAAAAAGTGTTGCGTAATAATAAAAATAATAGTATAATACTCTTAATTGCTGGGTTACCAGTAGTACCCTTACTCAGGATGAGAGTTTCCGACTTATGCTTAGTTTGGGCGAATATATTATAGAAAGGAAGGATAGTATGGCTTTAACAACTGAAGAAAAACAAGCAATTATTAAAGAATTTGCGAAAAATGAAAAGGATACAGGTTCTGCTGAAGTACAAATAGCTATTTTAACAAAAGAAATTAATGATTTAACAGAACATTTAAAAGTCCACATTCATGATTATCATTCACGTAGAGGATTATTAAAGAAAGTTGGACAACGTAGAAATATGTTACAATATCTAGCTAAGAAAGATATCCAAAGTTATCGTGAAGTTATTAAAAAACTAGGATTAAGAAAGTAGACACGTTTTTGGAGTGTCTATTTTTTTGGAGTGGCTTGACATTTAGATTAAATATATTATATATTGTTTTTGGGTATAACCAAAGTAATTTTAAGATATTCTCCTAATTATATTTAGAGAGAGACGTAGATAACTGATTATATAGAGTTATCTTTTGATTTGATTTTAAGAGAGGTATTAAAATGAAGAAGAAAGTATTTGAGTTAGATTTTCATGGAAGAAAAATAGTAGTAGAACATGGTGAAGTGGCAAAACAAGCTGATGGAGCAGTTCTAATTAGATATAATGATACAGTAGTTTTAACAGCAGCTGTTGTTTCTAAAAATGTTAATTTATTATCTGATTTTTTTCCATTAACAGTTAATTATCAAGAAAGATTATATTCTGTAGGTAAAATACCTGGAGGATTTATTAAAAGAGAAGGTAGGCCAAGTGAAGCTGCTACTTTAGCTGCTAGAATGATAGATAGACCTATGAGACCTTTGTTTCCAGATGGATTTAAAAATGAAGTACAGG
>CALCBO010000217.1 GCA_937897245.1 uncultured Caryophanales bacterium
AGATACTTATCAAGGAGCTAAACTATGAATAAATATCTATTAATATATATAATTAGTATAAACATATTATCATTTTTATTATTTGGTATAGATAAATATAAAGCTATTAAAAATAAATATCGAATACCAGAAAAAGTATTACTACTAATATCTTTATTTGGTGGTAGTATAGGTTCAATACTAGGTATGATTATATTTCATCATAAAACAAAAAAACCATTATTTATAATAATGATTCCAATATTTATAACATTTAATGTTATTATTTTAAGTATTATGTTTAAGTAATACTTTTTTTTTGATATCTATAAAAGCCAAAACAATAAATAATAGTAAAAACATTATAACAGGCAAAAATGCTCTATAAGTAAAATAATTATGATAATTAGAATGCTCTGCTAAAAAAAGATATCTAATAAATGGTATAGTACAAATAATTAGTAGATAAATATAATTTAATCTATTTTTTTTATCTCTCAACTTATAGCAAAATGCCAACAAACCAATACTTATTAATATATATTTAAATACATATAAATCATATGGAAAGACATAATGTAATACTTCATAAATACTATCACTAAATACTGTTAATCTTCCTTGATTACCACTACCAACTCTTACTTTCATAGGCTCTAATACATGTTCCTTAAAACCACCATTATAATGAATACATAATATTACCCACTTAACCACATATGAAAGAATACCTCCTAATAACCATAACATAACATAACGAAATAATAACCTAAATTTCATTTTCTTACCATCTAAAATATGAAGAAATATATATATAAATAAAGGTATAGTTACAGGTAAAGTCCCACAAGATAACATATCAAAACAAGCAGTTAAAACTCCATTAAATAGAAATAATAAATCAACATTCTTACTATTCTTCTCATACATTTTAATAATTAATATAGAACTAATCATTGTAATCATAAAAACATAAAAGAAATTATCACATTTAGAAGCCATAAATATATTAATACATACAGCCCCAACACTAAATATAAAAGCTAATAATTTACTATGTCTAAGCATATTAATTAATAAGATAAAGAAAGTTATCATAATAGCTATAAAATAAAATACAAAAATTGTATCCATAGTAAAAAATGTAAGTAAAGGTTTTAATACTATTAAATGACCATTCCAATATCTAGAATAATCTGAATCCATCTCTATATCTTTAAAATGACCCCCATTTGTCATTTTATGCATCAACTTAGAATCCTTATTCATTTCAACAAACCCTTTAACAGGATGTTTATTATCTTCTAAATATAAGATACTTAAATGATAAAAATCCCCAGGAATATCTATCATAGTATGTCTATTCTTAAGAACATCAAGATTACCATATAAATCTTTAAAATACTCTTGATAATATTCTTCAGACTTAATAATATTAGTCTTAACTCTACTATTAGGAATACTTTTCTCAATTATTAATAAAAGTGCTACTACTAATAAAATACTAAAAAAAGTAGTTACATATCTAAAAAATAAATTATTTGTAAATAGTTTCTTAATTTTTTCCATATTATCTCTCCATTTTAGAATTAAACTTTTTATATCTATCTTTAATCCAATCAACTAATGTTTGTGATGCTTTATTAAACTCAGTTTTATGCCAATAATCATTATTATATGAACCAGCTTTAGATAATAAACTTATCTTTTTTTCTAATTCTTTTATCTCTTTTTTATAAACATTTCTTCCAACTTCATTCCACACATCATTTACTTTATTATTAAACTCTTCTATTTGTAATAACTCATAAAATAAAATACTAATTCCTTCTTCACTAGGAAAATTATTTTCTTTATAAGGCATAAGTTCTGTATCAGAGTATTTTGATTTTAAACCATAACCAATATCACAATCCCATATAGGTCCAATATGAATTTTATCATTATATCCATCCATATAAAAGAACAAACTAGAACGAAGAGCATCACTATTTTCAGAAAATTCTGAAATAATATAATACTTAGCAAACGAATCAATATCAATCAATTCATTTAATTTATCATAATCTCTATCAGTAATTGCTAATTCCATAGAATTATACTTATCAATAAAAACATTCATATCATCATAAACACTTTTACTATCACTATCTTTTAAAACTAAATGATCATTAAAAGTATTACTTATAACCACATCTTCAGCCTTTTTTTGATCATAGTAGGTATTATCTAACTCCATCAAAATAGCTTTATCATTTTTTAAATTTACTACACTTTTATTAATAGAAACTTTAGGAGTAATATAATAATTTCCCATATAACTATTATCAAAATATAAATCAGTAAATACTCCATTAAAACTAAAATTAAGATTCATATTCTTTGCTACACTATAAGAGAAATCATTTCTTAATAAAGATTCATCAAGATCATTTGCTAATAATATATATTTTTTAGATTTAGGTATTCCAAGTATACTAGTCTTTTTATCAAAAGATATTTGATATGGTTTTTTCTTTAAATTCCAAGTAAAATTACC
>CALCBO010000218.1 GCA_937897245.1 uncultured Caryophanales bacterium
ACAGGATACCTAATTAAACAATATGGTGATGATAAGACTGCTGCTGTGTAAGTTTCAGGAGCATCGAAAACGACAGGTGCAAATATTGTCACTGGAATGGATGTGGCCAATGCAAATTGTAGATGGACCTTTACAAAGGTGTCGAATGTACCATCTGGAATTGTATTATATGATACCTCAACGGGACAAGCGTTATCAGGAGGAGCAACAAGGGCAGTCGCAGTAGATGAAATCAGAACGTTAGAAGATTTGAAACTAAAAGCGGTTGTGTACACAGGAGATTTTAAGAATTATGGTATTACATGGTCTCTTCCAAATTTGTCATATTGTAATTATATGGATATCGATTCTTCAACGGGGACAGTTATTGGATTGGAGGAAAAAAGTGTAACAATAACTGCCACTAGTGTGTTATACAATGGTCCAAAATCCACTTCATATACCTTAAAGATAATACCGGTAAGGACAGGGACTTATTATATAAAAAATAGGCAGTTTAGCAAATATTTACAAATAGATAACAATGATGCTGCAAATGATTATAAGTCATTAGGTGTTATTTTATTTATTTCTGTTATTGTTCCAGCGATATCATTTTTTCTAGGATGTTTCGCATAGATTTTTTCTCTTAATTTTAATTCTAATTTAAAATCAGGAATATCTTGATACATATTTATTTCTTCAGCTATTATTCCTTTTTCTTTATCAACATTTTCTTTTGTAAAAAATGGACTATTTACAAATTTAAGTAAATATCTTAAGTTGTTTTCAAAATTTTTAGTACCAGTACAAAGATAACAAGTATTATCATAAGAAGTAGAAGCATTAGCATCTGTACCACTTTTTGAATAATAAGTAAAAGGATCAATACCATCTTCTTGTTCAAACATTTTATGTTCTAAAAAGTGAGCTATTCCTAATGGTAATTTATGTTTTTCTTGATTAGTATCAGTAAATGAAGTTATATCACTACCAAATCTAGTAGCATAAGTTATAAAATAATCTTTTTTATTTTGATATGGCAATAGATATATTTTTAGTCCATTATCTAATTCTTCTTCATATAGTGTAATATCTAAGCCTTCTAAATTAATTGTTTTCATCCATTACCCCCTCCAATAAAAATATAGTATCCATATTAACCTTTTTAATAGCTTTTAGTATATCTTGTTTTCTAACTTTTTGAATTTTAGCTAAACGTTCAGTAATTGGTTCTTTCTTAAAAATAGCTTGAAGTAGAATTTCATTCATCATTCTAGTTGGACTTTCTTCAACTTCTTCAGCATATGTTTGAAAAAACTCTTTAGCTTCATTAATTTCAGTAGAATTAAGATTACCTTTTTTCATCTTTTGAAGATTTAAAGTAATTAAATCAAGAGCTTGCTGGTAATTTTTTTTATCTATTCCAGCAGTAATTACTAATAGACTATCTAAGCTATTATAACTAGAATTAATAGTATAACAAAGAGAGTTTTTTTCACGAACTTCTTGAAATAATTTAGAATCTGGTCCTCCACCTAATATTACATTAGCTAAAGGTAGTGAATAATTTCTTTCATAATCTGTTAATTTATTTACGGGACAAGCAATAGCTAGACGAGATTGATTATTATCTATTGTTTCTTTAGCAATTAATCTTCGACGTCGAGCTTTTCTACTTTCTAAGTAATATGTTTCTTTTGGTTTTTTTATCTTTTTAAACTGAAAGTGCTTTTTTATAAGAGATAGCATTTCATTATTATCAAATTCTCCCACAACAAAAATATCAACAAAATCATTATCTAACATTTCAAGATATGCTTGATAAAGTTTTTCTTTTGATATTTTTTCTAAATCTTCTAAATAACCTACCATTCTATAGGAAGTAGGACTTTCATTATTAAATGCTTCATTCATTCTAATTAAACTATAATTAGCTGCATCTTCTTTTAGAGAGTTTATACTTACTTCAGCATTATGTTTGACAATTGATAATTTATCTTCTTGGAAAGAATCATTAGTTATATCTGGATTAAATATTATTTCACTTAGAAACTCTAAAGAATTAGCTAAATTATTCTCTTCTGTATATTTATCTTGTAATACTTGGAGACTAAAACTAGTAAAGATATAATTTCCTAATCTTTGATTATTAGTAGAAATATCAGCTGCATATAGTTCTTCTGCTTGAATTGTCATATCTCTTTTAGTTTCATATTTCTTAGATGATTGAAGAAGTATATCTGATATTAGATTTCTTTTTGTTATTTCTTTTTTCTTAATTGGAGTATGAAATACTACTCTAGTAGTAATTGTTTTAAATTTATCGGTATTAATTAAGTGTAGACCAAAAGATCCAAGGTCTTTATATGTATATTTCATTTTGTCACCTCTTATTTTTTAGTATACCCTTTTTTTCTTTTTATATAATTGATTCTAGTGCTACCTCTATCATTTTATTAAGTGAGGTTTCACGTTCTTCACTACTTAGACTTCTTTTATCATATAATGAATCTACAACAGTCATTAAACAAGATGCTTCTTTTCCTAATTTCTTGGCGATATAGAATAGACCAAATGCTTCCATCTCAACTGCTAAGAAATTCATATCTGGGAAGTTTCTTCTAAATTTTTCTTGATCATCACAATATAAGTCAAAGACATCACTAGTTATAGTCTTTCCTATTTTTAAATCTATATTATTCTTTTTAGCGGCATTCATTATTTGACGATTTAAATCAGTTGATGATTTAATAAAATCTATATCTACTCCATCTAATAAAACATCAAAATAACTCTTACAAAAAGCTCCTTTGGAGAGAATTACATCTAATAGTTTTATATCTTCATGAAAAGAACCACATGTTCCAATACGAATTATTTTTTCAACATTATAAAAATTATATAATTCATAAGAATATATTCCAATACTAGGAATTCCCATACCAGAGGCAAATACTGTTACTTTTTTTCCTTTATATGAACCTGTATAAGCAAGCATATTTCTTACTTTATTTACTAATTTAGCATCTTCTAGGAAGTTTTCAGCAATATATTTTGCACGTAGGGGGTCACCAGGCATTAAAACAATAGGAGCAATATCTTCTAATTTACTTTCTATATGAGCCGTAGCCATTTAACATACCTTCTTTCTTTTATATTATAGCATGATTTTCTTTTAATACAATGAAAAACTCTATTCTACTTTTCTTTAGCTCTAGGAAAAGTATTATAATATACTTCTTTTAGACGATCAGTTGTGACATGGGTATATATTTGAGTTGCTTTAATACTTTCATGACCTAGAAGTTTTTGTACTGTTAATCAGTCACATCCTTCATTTAATAGATGAGTAGCAAAAGAATGACGAATCATATGAGGAGATATATTTTTATGAATACTAGTTTTTTTAATTAATTGATTTAGAATATAACGTACTCCTCTTTCAGTTAAAGTACCACCTTTATTATTTAGAAATAAATATGGACTATTATTTATATTTAGTTTTTCTCGACCATCTGATAAGTATAATTTAAGAGCATCTTCACAATATTCTCCATAAGTTACAAAACGCTCTTTATTACCTTTTCCAAGTATTATAATATTTCTTCTTCCTAGATCAATATCAGATACTTTAATAGATACTAATTCTCCTACTCTAACTCCAGTTGCATATAACATTTCCAAAAGTAATAAATCTCTTTGTCCTAAGGGAGTTCTTTTATCAGGAACAGTAAATAATTCTTCTAATTCATTATATTCAAAATATCTAGGAAGTTTTTTACTTTTTTTAGGTCCATTAACCAAAGAAAATACATTACTTTCTACTATTTTTTCATTAGCTAAAAACTTATAGAAGCCTCTTAGAGAACTTAATTTACGATTAATAGAAGTATTATTATCTTTCTTTTCATCTTTTAAGTACATGAGATAAAAACGAATATCACTATATTCAATTGTTTTAAATGATAAGTTTTCTCTTTCTAAAAAAGAAAAGTATTCTAAAATATCATGTTCATAGTTTTCTATAGTATATTGAGAATATTTTTTTTGATAAGTAAGATAGTCTAAGTAATTATTTAATTCTTGCATATTTACTCCTATTCATTATTTCCCATGATAAAACAAGCTATGATATCTTTAAATTCAACGAAGTAGATATCTTCTACTATATAGAAGGTTGAATTAGCTCCAGCTGAGAAGCTTAAATCATCTATTATTTCTGGGGATTCATATATATTTATTGGTTCTTCTAATTCAGTAGTAATCCAGTACTCTAAAGAATCTAAGATATCTTTCTCAATAAAGAATTCATGTAACATTTCTTTTAAGTTTTTAGTGGTTTTTGTTAGTTTTAAATCTTTTTGTTTTAAATTATAGTGTTTAGTGAAGTCTTGTTGCCAGTTTTCTTTTTTAAAGCAATCCACTTCAAGATATGAAGGTCCCATCCAAGTAGATAGGGATGAAGCCATATGACATAGACCAGTTAGGTATGCTGAGATAGTTAATTCTTCTTTCATTCTTTTTACTCCTTTACATAATATATTTTCATTATAGCAAAAATAAGAAAAAAGAAAAAGATTACTCTTCTTCTTTATAGTCACAACTTGAACATTTTATTTTATTATTTTTTTCTGTTAACATAGCACCACATTCTGGACATTTTTTAGCTATTGGTTTATCCCAATAAGCTGTTTTACATTTTGGATAATGGTTACAACCATAGAATATTTTACCTTTTCTACTTTTCTTTTCTACTATCTTTCCATCACAATTTGGACAATCACAAATTTCAACTTCTGGTATTTCTTCTTTTTTAATATATTTACATTCTGGATAATTACTACAAGCTACAAATTCTCCATATCTTCCTTTACGAACAACTAGGGGATTACCACACTCTGGACAAGACTCCCCTGTTTCTTGAGGTGCTTTCTTTTCCATATCTTCAAAAGCTTCTTCTACGCGTGGTTCAAATACATCATAAAATTTCTTTAATAATTCATTCCATACTACAGTTCCTTCAGCTATATTGTCTAAGTCTTCTTCCATATCACGAGTATACTCTGTATTAATTAAATCACTAAAGAATTCTTGAAGTTTATCAGTTGTTTCAATACCCATTTCTGTTGGTTTAAATCTTTTTTCTTCTAAAGTAACATAATCTCTACTCTTAATAGTATCAATAATAGTAGCATATGTTGATGGTCTACCTATACCTAGCTCTTCCATCTCTTTTATTAATTTTGCTTCAGAATATCTTGCAGGTGGTTGAGTAAAATGTTGAGTAGACTCTACATTAGTAGTTTTACAAATCTCATTATCCCCTATTTCTGGAAGAATTTTATCTTCACGAGACTCATAATCTTTATATACTTTTAAATATCCATCAAATAGTAAGATACTACCAGTAGTTTTAAATTTATAATCATTATTATCAAAAATAATAGTTGTTTGATTTACTGTAGCATCAGCCATTAATGAAGCTAGTGTTCTTTTGTAAATTAGACTATATAGTTTAAATTCATCATTACTCAAATATTCTTTTATTTCTGATATCAATTGCGCATACCCATCTATGATTCCCTGTGTTATCGATACTTTTTCTACAAGGTAATCTGTAAAGTCATCCCGGTTCTTAATATTTCTCAATGCATCCTTCATTTCTGAAATCGTAAAATTAAATTTGCGCATATCTGCAATCAATTCCGCCTTTTCAACATCCAGTTCTGAATAAAACCGATAACCAGTTTCTTTATTCCTGTAT
>CALCBO010000219.1 GCA_937897245.1 uncultured Caryophanales bacterium
CCAACGTTCGCTTCCATGCCTTCCTTCAACAAACACTCGAATATCAGAAACAAAGGCCACAGTGCGCCCAGAAAAGCCCTCAGAATCGATATTAGGAACCTTCTCATAGAGTTTTGCAGGCTTGTTCATTAATCCTAAACTCATACCCTCCACTCCTTATTCAAAAGTAGTAATCTATTGACTGTTAACCATACATTGTTTGCTGCATTAGTATTATCAGCAAAGAAACCACCAGTTGAACCATCTCTACTTTCATAAAAATGACTCGCAAGCATAATGATTGCTTGTCTGGTAGTTTCACTCATTTCATTTTCTTTATAATAACCTGAGTCTTTATGCTGATATTCTTCTGCGTAGGTGATGGCAGCAGCTATGAACTTTTGAATCAGACTGTCATCGTCGTTGAATGTAATGATTAAGTTATCCTTCACCTGCTGTAATAATTCATTTTCAGTCATAACTGCTACCTCCACTTACTGATTAGGCAGTTGCCTTCATCTTTAAAACTTTGATTGCTTCAGGAAGAATTAACTTACCATCAACTCTTTGTGTTGCAACAAATCCAGTTTGATCATTTGCTGCATAAAGTTCGGTTAACTTCTTGAAGTTTCTACCTGCTCTATCTGCAATCCAGTAGTATGAGAAATCACCAAAAGCGATAGTTTTTGCACCAGCTGCAATAGTTGGAACATAGCTTGAAGTATAAACAGGTCTACCTAAAATAGTATCTGGTGTACCAGCAGTTAATGATGGTTGCCATAAGTAGTTACCATTATTATCTTTAAGTTTTCTAATCGCTTTGATAGTTGCATCATTTAAAATCCATACAGCATTCTTTCTATATGGTGCTTTTAATGAATAGAATAAATCGATAATCTCATCTGCTGTAATTGCTGTAGCACTTGCTGCTGTAACACCAACTTCAGCACCACCAGTAGCATTGAAGATACCTACAGGTTTTCCTGTACCATTACCATTGAAGAATGCATCCTCTTCTTTAGAACCAATACGTCTAGCAAATTCCTTTGAAATGTATGATTCTAAATTGAATACAGAGTCATTCAAAAGTTCATTTGAAACTTTGATTAATGTACCAAGTTTATAAGCACCAATAGATACTTGATTGAATGCATCATCGCTATCTGGAATTGTACCTTCTTCATCAACCCAAGAAGCACTACCTTTAGAAGCAACAACTGGAATCTTGCGATCACCAGATGAAGTACTAATAACGTGAGCTAATTTTCTGAAGATATTTTCTTCTTCCAATGCTTCAACTAAAGTCTTTTCATATTCATCAGGTACAAGATATCCACCTTCTGAGTCAGTTCCAATTTGAAGAGCGTTTACCATTTCTGGTGTCATTTGTTTTCTTCTCATTGCATTCCAGAAGTTCTTTTTATAGCCTTTTGAAGCTCTACCTGTGCTATCTTCTGGTTCAGTCATTACCATAGGCTTTGCTGTAATAGGTGCATTTACTGGTTTGTTCATTTCCATTTCCATATTTGCACGTCTTTGAGCACGAGTGATGGAAGCTGTCAATTCATCGAATTCTTTTTCCATCTTTGAGTAGGTTGCATCATCCTCAATAGATAAAGCACCATTTGAATTTTTATGAGTTTCTAAGAACCCATCCATTGTGTTTAAGAGATTTTTTCTTTTCTCTAACATTTCATTTAAAGTCATCTTTGTTATCCTCCATTAAATTAATTTTTTGATTTTTGCAAGCTCGTTTTTAAGCTCACTGACTTTTCTGCCAGTCTTTATAGGCTCTGTACTTTCCTTACTTGCGATTTTGTTTAGCAAGTTTGTAGCAAACTCATGAGCTGAAAATGCAAAACTAACATCAGAGGATTTCTTCTTATCGTCCTCTAAAATTTCATCTGCAAATTTAAGCTCGATGGCTTTGTTTGCATTCATCCACGTTTCTGCATCCATTAAGTGACTAAGGGTAATTCTTGACATTCCAGTCTTGATTTCATAGGCATTGATGATTGATTCTTTAACTTGATCTAATAGTTCAATTGCCCTTTGCATATCCCTGTGGTCTCCCATAGCTGTGGTAGATGGATTGTGAATCATTAAGAGAGCAGTAGGTGCCATTATGACTTTCGTTCCAGCCATAGCAATTACTGATGCAGCACTTGCAGCAATACCATCAATCTTGACAGTAATCTCACCCTTATAATCCATTAGCATTGAATAAATCTGTGAAGCAGCAATACAGTCTCCGCCAGGACTATTAATCCAGATTGTTACTGGGCCACTTCCTGATAAGAGTTCCTCTTTGAACATTCGTGGAGTAATATCATCATCAAACCATGACTCCTCCGCTATCGTTCCATTAAGTTCGAGTACTCTTTCGCCTGTTTCCGCTTGATTTTTCCAATTCCAAAACTTCTTCATCGGCTTCCTCCTCCTTATTTGTATTTGCATAAGCTCCTGCGTTATTAAGCGGAAGCATATTGCCGTTAATTAGGTATAAATCCCCACCTAGTTCAGCAGGAATCTTGTCTAGATTTTCAAGTTCTCTTATGTCATTTGCAGACATCCATCCATTTTGCCTTGCGGTTGCATATCCATTCATACGGGATGCATAATCACCACGAAGCAAGCCTTCTAGATTGAACTTGAAAAAGTATGTCTTCTTTTCTTCTGGGGTTAATAAAGACCTAGATAGGCTTTGTTCCCAGCGAATAATCCAAGGGTCTAGTGTATATTTCACAAACTCCAAAGACTGTTGTTCTATATTAGAAAAGCTCGACTTCTCAAGGTCACCAACCATATGAGGTGGTATCCTAAAAATTCGAGCTATCTCATTAATTTGAAATTTCCTTGTTTCCAAGAACTGAGCTTGTTCTGGAGATATAGAAATCGGTGTATATTTCATTCCTTCTTCAAGCACTGCAACCTTACCTGAATTTGCAGAACCACCAAAGGTGGAGTTCCAATTCTCTCTTAATCTTGCAGGATCTTTTATGGTTCCAGGATGTTCTAGTACACCACTTGGTGCTGCTCCATTTGCAAAGAATTTTGCACCATACTCTTCAGTAGCAATTGCAAGTCCTATTGCATTTTTAGCCATTGCAATTGGTGAAAACATCAAGGCATTCCATGACGGAGATATTATCCATGGTGACTTGACAGGTTCAAACATGATTTTGATTGATGATGATTTGGATAATATCGGTGATAATCTTGCTATTTTCGACTTTGGTCTTGGAAAGTATTCTGACCTATTGGAAGATAAGGCAGCAGATTTGTTGGTTTTAAAGAAATCATTCCAAAGCATTGATTATGATATAGCCATTCAAACATTTGACTGGATTTTAGAAGCTTATGATTCCAATAATCAGTCTAAAATGGCAAATAAGATAGCTGAGATTGAAGGAAGAGGAAGATACACACATTAATCGTTTTTTACAATCTAATTTTTTTAACTTTTTTATTTTTCATTTTTTATTTTCTCTTTTTGTTTTGGTTTTTTTTAG
>CALCBO010000220.1 GCA_937897245.1 uncultured Caryophanales bacterium
AATAAATATAAATCATTTTTAGTAGGTTTTTGATCATTATTTAGAATAGTAATTCTAAAACTATCAGAAGTTGGGATTGATGATTTTAAATATGGGACTTTATTAAATTCAATTCCTATTTTCTTTTCAAAGTCACTAATAAAATCAAAAATTACTCCTTCCCCATTTGTTCCATATAAGGGGTAATCATTTACTACTTCAAAATCATATGCTTGTTCTTTATTATCTTCTACCCATCTTTTTTCTGTTACTGTTAGGGTTGTTGTATTATCTTCTTTGTTGTAGTATCTATAAACAAAGTAGAAAGCTACAGCAGCTATTATGATGGGGGTAATAATCATTATCTTTTTCTTCATATTAACTCTCCGCTCTATCTTTAGTCCAACTTATAGCTTCTTTAGTATGATGCTTATAGCCAATAATTGGAAATTGATTTGATTCGCCTTCTTTGCTTATAAAGAATTGAAAATCATAGTATTTTTTTTCAGCATCAGAAAAGTTTTCCATTACTTTTGGAGCCATATTCTTAGCATCTTCTAATGATTTATCTGCTGATATTATAATATTCACTTCTATAATTCTTCCTGCTATTCTTATTTTGGTAGAAGTTGCTTCATCACTTAGAGAACTTTCTGCAGATCCTATTGTATCTTTAGAAATTTGTACTTTCTTTCGGCCAGCTAAACGATTTCCATAGATGGCTTTATTCTCTGCAGGTGATAAAAATTCTTTTAAAATAAGTAATCCGGCAACAAGTAAAACTATTATCATTATGCTTACTACTAAGTTGGTATGTTTCTTTATAAATTTCATATATCTTCACATCCTAATATAATTATAATTATACACTAAGTATATGCCTTTTTCAACTTACAAATTATCGTAATTCATCAGTTAATATTTCCATAGTCATTTTAGGGTTAGCTTTTCCTTTAGTTTCTTTCATGATTTGACCCATTAAATACTTAATAGCTCGGTCATGTCCACTTTTATAATCATTAACACTATCAGGGTTATCAGCTATTACTTTTTTAATTATTTTTTTAATTTCTTTATCATCAGTAATATTTTCAATTCCTTTTTTACTTATTATATCTTTTATTATATCATTACTTTCTAGAATAGTTGTTAGGATATCTTTAAGATTTTTACTAGTTAAAGTATTATTATCCATTAAATCAACTAATTCTAGGAATCTTTCTTTAGTTAAAGTAGTTTCAGTAATTACTTTTTCTTCTTTATTAAGATAAGCTGATATATCTCCTAGTAATAAGTTACTAGCTATTTTAAAGTTTGTTTTTTCTTCTAACAAAGTATTGAAATAATCACTTAGAGGACGATTTTGAACTAGTTTTTTAGCATTAATCTCAGATACTCCTAATTCTTGATATTTTGCTCTTCGCTCATCTGGCAACATTGGAATTGTTTCTTTTACTTTGTTTATTTTTTCATCAGTAATTATGACAAAAGGAATGTCTGGTTCTGGGAAGTAACGATAATCATTACCAGTTTCTTTAACACGCATTAAAACTGTATCTCCTAGTTTATCATCATAACGTCTTGTTTGTGGTTTAAAGGTTTCGCCTTTATCATATATTTCACTTTGTCTTTTAATTTCTTTTTCAATACTTACACCAACATTGGAAATAGAACCAATATTTTTAATTTCTGCTTTAGTTCCATATGGGTCAGATTCTTTTTTACGAATAGAGACATTGGCATCCGCTCTCATTGAACCTTCTTCCATTTTACAGTCAGATATATCACTATAGAATAATAATTCTTTTAGTTTTTCAAGATATTTTTTAGCTTCTTCAGAAGTTGTCATACATGGTTTAGTAACTATTTCTATTAGAGGTACTCCAGCTCTATTGAAATCTAAGAGAGTTTTGGTACCACGATGGGTTGATTTACAAGTATCTTCTTCAATATGCATCTCTTCTATCTCAATTTTTTTCTTTTTACCATCTATTTCAATTTCAACATATCCATCATAACCAATTGGAGTTGCGAACTGAGTTATTTGATAATTCTTAGGATTATCAGGATAAAAATAATTTTTACGGTCAAAATGCATTTCTCTTCTAATTTTACAATTTAAGACAGTAGCTGCTTTAATAGCAAGATTAATTACTTCTTCATTTAAAGTAGGAAGAGTTCCAGGATAACCTAAGTCAATAACATTAGTTAAGGAATTAGCCATTTGACCATAACCATTTTCTGAGGAAGAAAAAATCTTAGTTTTTGTTTTTAATTCTACATGGACTTCGACTCCAATAGTCGCAATATATTTAGTCATTTTTCTTACCTCCTTGGGGATTTAAGTCTAAGTTAAGTTCTTTTTCTAAAATACTAGCTAATTGGTATATTTTAGATTCTTCAAATGAATTAGCTATTATTTGCATACCTATTGGCATATGATTTTTATCAAAGCCTATTGGCATATTTAAGCCTGGTAGTCCAGCCATGTTAACTGGTATTACTAATACATCATCCATAAATGATTTAGAAGGGTCATCCATTGGGTCTGTTAGGTCATAAGCAGTAGTTGTGGTAGTTGGTCCTATAATATAATCATATTTTTTAAAGACATTAGTAAATTCTTGTTTCATATCATCTCTAATTGATAAAGCTTTATAGAAATAGTCTCTCGCATTTTCACCACTTAAAAGGTAAGAACCTACCATTATTCTTCTTTTTACTTCTTTACCAAAACCTTCAGCTCTAGTTCCAAAGTATAAATCTTTTATATCTTTAGGATTTTCTTTAGAATGACCATAACGAATACCATCAAATCTAGCTAAATTAGAACTAGCTTCTCCCATAGCTATTATCTGGTATAGAGTTACAGCGTGATCTAAGTATTTCATATCTACATAATCAACTGTTGCTCCCAAAGATTCTAGTTTTTTAACAGTCTCATTTAATTTATTAATTATTTCTTTATCAACTATATCACTAACAAAGAATTTAGGAATAGCTATTTTCATACCTTTAATACTTTTACCAATTAAACTTGTGAAATCTTCTTCAGTTTTATCAGCACTAGTTAAGTCTTTTTTATCATGCCCTACAATAGCATTTAATAAAAGAGCATTTTCATAAACATTTTTAGTCATTGGTCCTATTTGATCTAGGCTTGAAGCAAAAGCAATTAAACCATAACGAGATACTCTTCCATATGTTGGTTTCATTCCTACAATTCCAGTATAACTTGCAGGTTGTCTAATACTTCCTCCAGTGTCACTTCCAAGTGCAAACATAACGTCTCTTGCGGCAATAGTAGTAGCACTACCTCCACTAGAACCACCAGATATTTTATTTTTATTCCAAGGATTATGAGGAGCACCGAAATAACTCGTTCTAGAACTTGAA
>CALCBO010000221.1 GCA_937897245.1 uncultured Caryophanales bacterium
CTTTTTGAATAGCTTTATCAAATTTTTCAATTAATTCTTGATTATTCTTAATAAAACTACTCCTAGCTGAGAAAGAAGTATAAGGAACAATACCACCTAATTTTCCAACACTTTCAACGACATAGCCATAACCTTGTTTTTCAACCATCGAAGCAGTTGGTTCGAATAAAGTAACAAAGTCTCCTTGACCACCAATAAAAGCACCACTCATAGCCGCAAAAGCAATAGATGTATCAATAGAAACATCTTCTCTAGGATCAATCCCATGTTGTTTTAGGACATATTCTAAAGTCATTTCTGGCATTCCTGCAGCTCTTCCACCAATAATACTTTTTCCTTTTAAATCATCTAGAGTAAAATTCTTTATTTTTTCTCTTGATACTATAAAGGAACCATCTTTTTGAGTTAATTGGGAAAATGTTTTTAAATAGTCTTTCTCACCGCTGTTGTAAACATAGATTGTTGCTTCACTTCCAGAAAAGCCAATATCTGCATCTCCTGCTAGAAGAGAAGCAGTAACTTTATCAGCTCCATTGGCTAAAAATAAATCAATATCTATTCCAACTTCCTTAAAATAACCATTTTCAATAGCTACATACATTGGTGCATAAAATACAGTATGAGCAACTTCTGATAATCTAACAGTTTGTACTTTCTTATCTTTTTTATCACTACTACCAGTGTTAAAATTAAATATAGCACTTGCACCAATCAAGAATATTATAATAATACACCATAAATATAGTATTCGTTTTCTTTTTCTCATATCTATCTCTCCTCCAAATTATCATATGAAATAATAAAAAAAGTGTTAAAAAACAAGATAATTATTGAAAAAAATCAGAAATAACTAAAAAATTACGCTAAAAAGCACTTAAAAAAAGCCAACTATCTTGAAATAATGCTAAAAAAATGTTATAATATAGCCAACTTTTAAAGGGGGTAAAAGTATGAAAAAATCATTAAAAATAGTATTAACTATACTTACTGTATTCATTATAATTATGACATCAATTATAAATGTTAATGCAGCACCAGACTCAATTCAATTAGGAAAGGCAACAGAAATTGATCCATATATTGGTGGAGTATCTTTCTATTACAAAGTAACTACAGATGGAAAATATTTATATTGTATTGATATGCATAAAGATACTGCTCAAAACATTAAAGCTAATCTCGTAAAAGATAGTAAAATTATTAATGGAGGTTTAGTTTATATCTTAAAAAATGGTTATCCAAATAAATCATTTACTGGAAATAAAGATAAAGACTATTATATTACTCAAACTGCTGTTTGGTGGTATCTAGATAACACAACAGGTAGTACTAACTTAGGTGATACTTTTAAAGTAAGTGGTCCAGATACTCATGATATGCGTAAATATGTTAAACAATTAGCAGATGAAGGATATGCTCATCGTAATGATACAATTATTGATAACGATAGTGAATTAGTAATTAATTCTGAAGGCTCTAATGCTATGACTTTAGTAAATGATTATTATATTTCAGATTTTATTATAGCTACCACTGTAAAAAATGTTGATGAATATACAGTTAGCTTAGAGAATGCTCCAAAAAATACAGTAATTGTATATGCTAATGGAACTGAAACTGCTTACACTAAAGCTTTTACTATAAAAGCAGCTGATAAATTTAAAGTAAAAGTTCCAAAAGCATCTTTAACTAGTTCTGAATTACTAATTAAAGTAAAAGCTAGTGCGGTTACCACGGGCTCAGAAAAAGTTTATGAATATCAACCAGAAGATTCTAATATGCAACATGTTGCTTTATTAGAGAAAACAGATAAAAACCTTGAATCAAATATTAATTTAGTTAATGCTAAAGAAGTAATTGTTCCAGATACTTCATCTGAAACTGTTGTTTATTATACAGCTATAGGTTTAGTAATAACTAGTATTGGAATTCGTTTTGTTATAAAAAATAAGAAAAATGCCTAATAAAAAAAATTATTCTCCAAGTGTAGTCGCAGCCATAGGTGCTTTGCTTACTTTAATTGGAGGATTTTTTCTTTCATACAACTATGTTCAATCTAAAAGAATAATGGCTTATGATTATGTAGCTAATGTCTTCTATACTAAAGAAGAAAAAGAAGAAAAAGAAGAACCACAGCCAGAACAACCACAAGAAGAGGCTACAAGAGAGCCAGTTGGTGAAGACGAATTAACAGGAGAAGTAACAAACGAATATATTGGTTATTTAACAATACCCAAGATTAATTTAACAAAAGGTTTTTTAGATAAAAGATCAACAGAAAATGATGTTGAAAAAAATATCCTAGTAGTAGATGGGTCTAATTATCCAGATACTGAACGAGGAAATCTAATTTTGGCAGGTCATTCAGGAACAGGTTGGAAAGCATTCTTTAATGAATTATATCGCCTAGAAAAAAATGATTTAGCCTTAATTGAATATAAGAATAAAAGGTATACCTATAAAATTGTTAATATTTATACTCAACCAAAAGTTGGTAAATTAGCAATCTATAGAGATTATGATAAAAGTACATTAACCTTAATAACATGTACTAATAATGATTCTACTACACAAACAATATATATTGCTGAGTTAGTAGAAGTTGAATAATAATAAAAAAGGGGGTTGGGATTATGAGCAAATTGTCATTACTAGACAAGTTAATGATATTACTAGAAGTCTCTAAAAGTTCTTTCTGGTCTATCATCATCCTAGTACTACTAATTGGCTTAGGAGTTGTTTTCTTTACTACAAATAAGAAAAATGCCACTAGAAATAAAAAAATATATCTAGTATTTGTACTCTTTGTAGTATCATTAATGCTTGTTTTATATTATCAATCATTAGCTAATATGTTTGATTATATGATGAATAATTTCTTTATAGCTGTTTATTTTCCTAACCTTGCTATTTATTTTGCCGCAATTATTGCTACTAATATAATTCTTTGGATAAGTATTTTTAATTTTAAAACTTCCACAATAATTAAAAGAATAAACATCGTAGTATATATCCTATTAAATTACTTATTAGTATTAATCTTAGGAATAATTAATACAGAAGGATTAGATGTCTTTACACAAGAATCAATTTATAAGAATAAACAAGCAACAGCTTTAATTGAATTATCTAGTTTAGTATTTGCGATATGGATTATCTATTTAATTATTTATAAAATTATCTATACCTATATTAAAAAAGATACTAAAAATATTATGAAACAAGTAGTAGTTACTAAAGAAAATAAAAAATTACCTAAGAATTATAAACCAACTAAAATACCAAGTTATATCTATGGTAATGCTCCAGTGATGAAAACAGTTAAGAATACTTTATCATCACTAGATACATTAGTAATTGAAAATCAAAGAGATATAGATAAAGAATTAGCTGAAATAGATAAAGAATATCAAGAAATAGAGAAAAAGAAAAAACAAATAGCTTATGAAAAAGCTATGGCTAAAGAATTTGATGATTTACTAACTATCGATGACTATAAAATGGTTTTAAAGATTTTAAAAGGACAAAAAAACAATTCTCAAAATAAAATAAATTATCAAACTACTAATAATTTAAAAACTAATAATGCTGTTATCGAAGCTCAAAGAAAAGAAATCAAAAGACTTGAAGAAGAAAAGAAATTAGCTAAGATGCAAGAACAAGAACGTCTTAAAAAGATGAGAGAACAAGAAGAAAAACGTCATCAAGAAAATCTAACAGAATTAGAAAGATTATTTCAAAGTATCCAATAAGGATGCTTTTTCTTTGTAAAATAGTAAAAACTAGTATTCAAGTAAAAGACTTATAACTTTTGAAAGTAAACAATAATGATACCAACCCCCTTGCATATCTCACGTGATTTGTTATATAATAAGTATGAGGAAGATACGTTTTTTTTCGCAGACGAATTCCTTTCAGATTTCATCTGGAGCCTAATGGCTCAGATGTTTTTTCTATTTAAATAGTAAAATGAATACTAAGATAAATAGGAGAATAATTATAATAGAGAAAAATCTTTCTCTTATAGTTGTGCTTCCTCCTTTCATAGAGTATGCGAACCCCCATGAAAGGAAAATATCTAAAACATATCTTCATAATTATTATTCGAAAAAAATTAAAAAATTTCCAAATAAAATGAGAATTATCAATAATATTCATATATTTGATAATTCTTTTAGTTTGTCATCTAACTTAAATTCCTGTATAATAAAGAAAGACAGGGAGTAGATAATATGAATTTAGAAGAATTAAATGATAAACAAAGAGAAGCAGTATTATATAATGAAGGACCATTACTAATTATTGCCGGAGCAGGAGCTGGAAAAACTAAAACTTTAACTTCTAAAATAGCCTTTTTAATAGAAGAAAAAGATGTTAATCCATATGGTATCTTAGCTATAACTTTTACCAATAAAGCAGCTAAAGAAATGAAAGATAGAATATATTCTTTAATTGGCAGTGAAGCTAAAAAATTAACAGTTTCAACCTTCCATAGTTTTGGATTAAAACTATTAAGAGAAAATTTTGAAAGACTAGGTTATGATAGAAACTTTGTTATTATGGATAGTGATGACTCCTTAACAGTTGTTAAGAAGATAATTAAAGATATGGGATATGATCCTAAGATATATAATCCCCGAGCTATTAGAAATAAAATAAGTAGTTGTAAAAATGAAATGATATCACCAAGTATGTATGAAAGATATGTTGTTAGCGACTATGAAAAAGTAATTAAAGAAGTATATGAAAAATATGAAACAAAACTACAAAGAAATAATTCTGTAGATTTTGATGATTTATTATTACTTCCAATAGAATTATTTAAAAAGAATCCAGATGTTTTAGAAAGATATCAAGAACTATACCAATACATTTTAATAGATGAGTATCAAGATACTAATGAAGCACAATATATCCTAACCAAATTATTAAGTGAAAAAAATAGAAAGATAACTTGTGTTGGAGATGATTCTCAAAGTATCTATAGCTTTAGAGGAGCTAATTATAAAAATATCTTAAATTTTGAAAAAGATTATAAAGATGCTAAAACAATACTTCTTGAACAAAACTATCGTTCTACTAGTACTATTCTAGATGCCGCTAACTGTGTAATTAAAAATAATAAAATGAAAAAAGAAAAGAATCTTTGGACTGCTAGAGGAATAGGTGACAAAATAAAATATTGGTATGTCCGGAAGGTTAACATATTTCGTATCAGATGTGCATCTTGGTCTGCAGGTGGCTGATCCTGCCGGTCGGGAGGCTCGTTTCGTGTCCTTCCTGAAAGGGCTTCCGGAGGAAACGGAGGCGGTATTTTCCGGCTTCGGTCTGGTGCTGTCCGGGAAAAAACACGGCACCGTGGGGGTCATCACCGGCGGAACCGTGGTGGAGATCACCACCTTCC
>CALCBO010000222.1 GCA_937897245.1 uncultured Caryophanales bacterium
TTAATAATTCACGACATTCTATTGATACATTTAAATAATCTTTATACCTAGTCATAATTTCAGCTATTACTTTATCAATTTGAGCATCAGTATTTTTAAGTAGTCTATCTGCATCCATTACTGCTTCCATACTATCTTCAATTTCACTACTTAAATCATTAACCTGAATAACTCTATACTTTTTAGTAATAGTTTTAGGATGCATTAATTGGTTTACAAAATACAAATAAGCTGCCATAGATGAAGTCAAGGCTTTTGAAGCTTTATTACCTGGGATAAACATTGACATAGTAAGTAATCTCATTAATTTTCTACTTTGAAAACTCATTGCCTGCACTTCAACTTCTACTCTTTCGCTAACTGTAACTGCATTTTTTATTCTCTCTTGAACATCTTGAAGTAAAAAATCCTGTTCATTTTGAAATTTAATTAATTCCCCATTAATTCTCTCAAAATCTAAATAATGCTTTTTTAACTCCTTAAAACGTTCTTCTTTTACTTCCATTTCCTCTTTCTTTATATTAATTTTGTTATTTAATTCTCCACTCTTATCTTCCAATTCACTAATCTTCTCAGATATTAAAACATATAATGGAGAATCTTTTATCTCTCTAACAAATTTTCCACTTCCAAATTCTTTTAAATAATCTTCAATCAAAGTATAAATATAATTATCATCATACTTATCTAAATCATCTATTTTTATCCTCTCTTTTAACTCCTCAAGTTTTTCAATAATTCTAGTTAACCTTTCTAATATTTCTTCTGCTTCATTAAGAAATACTACTCTTTCTTCTTCCGCAACTAAAGCATTATAATCAAATATTAATCTTCTTAAATCATATCTAATATCTTTCAAATTCTTTTCATATTCATCTACTATTTTATGACTTTTTAATTTTTCTAGTTTTTCTTGTAATTCTGGTGTTAATGAACCAAAATCAATATCTCCCTCATTAATCGCTTCTTCTACTTCTTCTATATCATGATATTCTTCTTCTATTTTAGTTGACTCTTTTTCTACTTTCTTTTCTTCTTCCTGAATATCAGTCTTATCTTCTTTGACTATTACTTCTAAATCATTCTCATCTTGCTCATCAACAATTATTTTTTTATTTTTTTTCAATTTCTTTTTACGAACCTTTATCTTTTCTCCATTATCTTTGTCAATAACTATATATTCTTCTTCAAAAGTATAAGGTTCATTTACTTCTTCACTAACATTATCTTCAATAACAAAATTTGACTCCCTAGATACATTTCTTTTACCTCTCGCAACTTCATATAAAGTTTTTAAAGTACCCCCAGCTATAACTATTGGGATTGTTTTTATAAAGACAAATTTTTGTTTTTTTCTAACTTCTTTTTCTAATTTTTTTATTTCTTCTTGTTTTTCTTTCTTTTGTCTAGCCTTAACAATTCTAAAACGACGCATTCTATCGTTATGTCCACCTTTTTCTCCTATTGTTTCATTCATAGTATCACCCAAGTATAATTCTATCACAAAATACTAATTATTTTAAGATAATTCTCACTTTACTTCTATCTTCTAATATTTCTCCTGCTTTAGGAGATTGTTCTAATACTGTATTTCCTTCTCCCTCAACTATTACTTCAAAATTAACTAAAAGCTTTTTAGCTGCTTCTAAACTCATTCCAACTACATTAGGAACTTCATAAGTAACTTTATCATTCCATTCTAAATCTTTCTCTACTTCCTTCTCTTGTTTAGGTATTTTTAAATATTGAATAACATCTAATAATATTCTTCTAGCTATTGGAGTAGTTGTATAACTAGATAACATAGCTGTATGCTTTGGGTTATCAATAGCTAAATATAATACTGCCTCAGGATTATTAGAAGGAACAACTGCCATAAAACTCATAATATAATTATTTACTAAATACTTTCCATCTTTACTCTTCTGAGCAGTACCAGTCTTACCACCAATTCTATATCCTTCAATATAAGCACTTTTTCCTCCTCCTTTAGCAACCACATGTTCTAAAGCAATTCTCATTATAGCAGAAGTCTCTTTTGAAATAACTTTTCTCTTTAACATTTTATGATTTTCAAAAACAATAGAATTAGTATTATCACTAATATTTTTTACAATATAAGGCTTATATAAATACCCCCCATTAACTACTGCACTTACTGCCATTACTTGTTGTATTGGTGTAACACTAGGACCTTGTCCAAATGCAGATGTTGCGAGTTCTACATTTCCTACTTTATCAATTGGAAATACAATTCCCATTCCTTCACCATTTAAATCTATCCCAGTCTTTTCTCCAAACCCAAATTTATCTAAATAAGAAAATAATCTTTCTTTTCCCAGTAATTGTCCTAATTTTACAAAACCTGGATTACAAGAATTTTGTAATACTTCTAAAAAAGTCTGTTCTCCATGACCTCCAGCTTTCCAACATTTTAAAACGCTACCATCTACTTCTACTTTACCAGAATCATAAAAATGATCTTTAAATAAATCAACCACTTTCTCTTCTACTGCTGATGACATAGTTACTACTTTAAAAGTACTACCTGGTTCATAAGAAGCCCATATAGGTAAATTTCTACTTAAAACTTCACTTTTATAATCTTGATAATGATTTGGATCAAAATCCGGAGTAGAAGACATTCCTAAAATCTCCCCAGTCTTAGGATTAACTACTATAGCTAAAGCCATTTCCGGCTCAAACATATTAACTATATTATCCATTTCTCTTTCAATTGACTTTTGTATATTAATATCAATTGTTAAATTAATATTAAAACCAGCATTAGGAGCAACATAAATATCAGTCATTTTTAACTTATTACCATGAGCATCACCAAAATACTTAATAGCTCCATTTCTTCCCTTTAAATAAGAATCATATTGTAATTCTAATCCTGATAAACCTTGATTATCTATACCTACATATCCTAATGTATGAGATAACATATCATGGTAAGGATAATTTCTTTTAGCTTCTTTTACTAAATAAACACCATCTAATTTTAATTTACTAATCTCTTCTGCTACATCATATGATAATCTTCTACCTTCAGGATGAACTCTTTCAATAGACGTATTACGATATACATGTTTCTTCATTTTATTATAAGAAACCCCTAATATCTTAGCTAACTTTTTTGTAACTAATTCTTTATCATCTATTTGACTAGGAATCAATACTAAAGAAGTAGTAGTTAAATTATCAGCTAATATTACTCCATTTCTATCTAATATTTTACCTCTATCAGCTTCTAATTCTAAATTTCTACTCCATAAATCCTTAGCTAAATGATTAAGCTTTTTATACTCAAATACTTGTATATAAAAAACCCTAACAACAATCAATACTAAAGGTACAACTAATAATAAAAATAAATACTTTATCCTCTTATTAATAATTCTAGTAAACATATTTCACCTCTCTACATAATATGAAATAGAATTATTAATAATATCATTACTTTTAGTTTTAAATATTAATACTATCAATTATCTGATCATTAACATCATATATTATAAATTCCCTATCATCATAAACTGCATAAGTTGCAATATCATTTTTTGGTAAAGATATAGAACCAACATTGATATATATCATATTTTCATTTTTCTTTATATATGGTATATGTTCATGACCATATACTAATACACCTTTTCTCTTAAATTTATTATCTTTTTCATAATTATACACATTTCCATGAGTT
>CALCBO010000223.1 GCA_937897245.1 uncultured Caryophanales bacterium
GCATTAGGACTATTAGTCCATGAAACTACACCACTCTTTGAAATTAAAAGATTAGTAACTGGACTTAAAGCTTTCTTATTCATAGTCCAAGATTGATTAGTTGCATTATTATGATTAGAATCTCCTATACAACTTGCGGTATACTCTCCAATATTAGTTGCTTGATAATCTCCATCCAACGTTCCACCATCACAACTACATGCTATCTGTGGCATATTATTAAAGTTTTGATTTTCACAAGTTAAAATTGCATCAGTTTTTTGTATATCAATTGTATAAGTTGCATCTTTTGAATATCCTGTACCTGTGTCAGTTGCAGTAATTACAATTGTATATCTTCCAACTGCTTTTTCTGCTGGTATTGTAATAACACCATCACTTGAAACTGTAATATCTTCTTCACCAGATGCTTTAGCATAAGTATATGTTCCTGTACCATCAGTTGGTATTATTACATTTTTTGTTACTGAATCATGGGAATATGAAGAATTAACTGTTTGATTTGTAAAATCCATTCTAACTTTTTTAGCATTATCATCTCTTTGTACATAATCTACTCCAAAACTAAATACAATAGACTGATCAGTTCCTACTAACTGATTATTATCTATATCTTTTTTATATTCTACTCTTACTTTATAAGTTTCCGTATCTCCTGCTTTTAATTCTTGATTCTGTTCTAAGGCAATACCATCACTATAAGATACTGAATAATCTATATACGGTGGTAAATTACTTGAAGTAATTGGAGTTACTTCTCCTTCTTCAATTTTATAAGTTGATGTTATTACATCGATCATCGCATCAACACTACCAGCATTTACTGCATCTACAGTAAACTCATAAAAGTCCCCTGGTTTTGATAACGATACTTCATAGGTAACTTCAGTATTATCACCCGGAGAAATTACTGCACCTTGATCTCCTGTTCCAACAGCTACACTACCACTTGTTACTTGAACATTATTCCAATGTATATCCCAACTAGAATTATTAAGTTTACTAGTACCATTAATAGTTAAAGTAACAGAAAGTAATGCGTATCCTAAAGATATTACCAGTAACAGCAATAATAAAACTATTTTTTTACTCCTTAGTAATTTCTTACCTATATATTTAAACTCCTTACCTCTATTCTTTAAAATTATGACTGATTAATATATTGAGCATATAGTGTAACATTAAGACTTGGTAAATTAGATAAATCAGACTCATCTAAAACACTTATACCCGTACCATCTGCTTTAGTATTCCAGCCAATAAACATTTTATTTGTTTGATTTGACTCCTCATAAGTACCACCAACACTAAGATATTTATCATCATTTGTAATGATAGCATAATATCCATATCCTTGACCATAACTATTATAATCAGATTCAAAACCAAAAGTTACTGTGTTCCCTGGAATTATTAATGTAGCATGTCCCATATTAGAAAGGTTATTTCCATTTACAGTATAAGATCCCGTCTGTACTCCACCAAATTTGTTGTTATTATTTGCTGCTCCCATTTCAGTAGTTACCATACCTTCAGAATTATAATTCCATGAAACTGTATAATTTGGATAATTTCCTGCCCATACGCTAGTCCAATCAAAGCTAGTGCTTTCTCCATTATAATATAATTCTACCTTTAAATTATTTGCATTAGGAATACTAACTACATGTGCTTTTGAGGTATTTCCTCTATCAGTTCCACGAATATAAGCATTATTCCTATTTTTACCATAATTCATTATTTGTTTTCCATCACCACTAACATTAGCGGTATGTGAATACTTTGTAATGGTTGGCATTAGTCTATATTTAACTGTATTCGTTAAACTGTTATTACTAAATTCTCCTCCATTTGCATCAAAATTAATTGTATATGAAGATTTTGATGTAAAATAACCTGGATTTGTACCATCAATTCTTGCATACTCTTTATCAATGTGATTAGCATCATAAACTGTTCCATTACCACCAACAAGATATGTTGCACCTCTAAACATATCAGTAGAATTTGTTGTATTATTAGTAATAAAAGTCTCATCAGCATATATTGTTTCTAATCTAGAGCAATTCCAAAACATAGATGACATATTTGTTACATTTGAGGTATTCCAAAATGATAAATCTAATTCGGTAAGAGTACTACATCCAACAAACATTGCAGACATGTCAGTTATATTACTAGTATCCCATGTATTTAGTCCCTTTATCTCTTCTAAATTTGAAGTTCCATAAAACAATCCACTTAAATTCGTAGTATTACTTAAATCCCAACCTGTCACATCAATTTTTATAACTGAATATCCATTTGCATATATTCCTAACCAATTTGTAAAGCTAGCTGGTAGTTTCCAATTTTTACACGATAACTCGCTTATTAATGACTGAGAGAAAAAATAACCCATACCATAATTTAAACTACGCAAATCAAAATTATCCAAATTAACTTTTGCCAAACTTGATGTACCACGAAACATACTATTCATACTTCTAACTTTTGAAGTATTCCAATTACTTAAATCTATCTCTTCTAAACTACTACAATTAGCAAATAAGAGATCCATATTGGTGATATTTGAAGTATCCCACGTCTCTAACCCAATAATATTTTTAAGTGTAGTACCATCAAAAAATAAACCATTTAGACTATCTACATCATTATTAAATTGCCAACCCGTAACGTCAATAGTTTCTATACTTGGTAGGCTCAAGTAATTAAACCAATAATCCATATCATAAGTTATTTCCCAATTTTTTGCAGACAAATATTTTACGCCAGACCTATCAAAAAAACCTCCAGAATTAGTACTTCCAAATACCCAATCATCCATCTTTACAGTTTGAAGAGCTGGGGTAGAAGAAAGAAAAGCTTGAAAATTTCCATGTCTTGCATTCCATCCATTTAAATTTATTTCTTTTAAATTTTTCATATCTGAAAAAGCAGCAATAGCAGTAATATTATTCATAGTCCAAGAAGATAAATCAAGATTTACTATACTATCACAGTCATAGAACATCATTCTTATATTTTCAACATTATTTGTAGTTAATTCATCATCATCTATATCTAACAGATTACTACAGCTAGCAAACATATATGAACTATTACTATTTAAATATACTGTACTAATTGGACTATACCAATAAATTATTCCATTATCAAACCAAGCATGGATTTCACCTTCAGAATCATCACTTGATACAATAGTTGCATTATTTAATAATGTTTGATTAACTTCACCAGTATATCTTCTAAAATTAGTGATATTAGAATCAACTGTATCTTTCGTAGCTCCACTATTACCTGCCATTTCTTTAATCAAAGGATTGAATGTTTCTCCAGGGGCAAATATTACTACTGGATCTCTATACTGTGCATAAAGTGTTGCAGTATCATTTTCTAATTTATACAACTCATCAGCAGATTCAATACTAACTCCTGTTCCATCACTTTCAGTATTCCATTTAGTAAATATTTTATTTGTAAGTGTTGGTTCCTCATAAGTTCCGGATTCTGTTGTAACAACTCTTGATCCAGATTCAATGGTAACTCTATATTCTACATTATTAGTTGTAGATGTATCTTCAAATGCTCCTCCATTCGCATCATACGTAATATTATAATGTGATGATTCATTTATGAATGTTACATCTATTGTAGTTGCCGCTTCTATATAACCACTTGTACTTGACCAACCTTGAAATGAATTAATA
>CALCBO010000224.1 GCA_937897245.1 uncultured Caryophanales bacterium
ATATATTCTCCTCTTCTAATTGGAATAGATGGTAGAGATGATACTAAATTATTATAACCATATAATCTACCTATTTCTTCAGCTATATCATTAACATATGGATCAATATCTAAACGTCTTTTAGGAATAGTTACTTCAAATACTCCTTTTTTTAGAGTATATGGGAAGTCTAATCTTTCTAGTTCTTTCTTCATATCTTCTTCTGATATTTCTATTCCTAATAATTTATTAACTTCTTCTTTTTTGAATGATAATTTCTTTTCTTCATGATTTTCATTATCTACTAATACATATTCTTCTAATACTTTAGCATCAGCATATTTTTCTAGTAAATGACATGCTCTTTTACTTGCCATTTCAGTGTATTCATAAGATAATCCTTTACCATAACGGATTGATGATTCACTTGGTAAATTTAGACGATGTGCAGTATAACGAATTGATACTGGATTGAAGATAGCTGATTCAATTAAAATATTTTTAGTATTTTCATCTACTTCGGTATTTTCTCCACCCATTACACCGGCAATACATACTGGTTTCTTACCATCAGTAATAACAATATCTTCTTTAGTTAAGATTCTTTCTTTACCATCTAGAGTAATTATTTTTTCTTTATCTTTGGCATCTCTAACTACTATTTTATCTCCTAATTTATCTTTATCAAAGAAATGAAGTGGTTGACCAAATTCTAACATAACATAATTTGAAATATCAACAACATTATTTATTGGTCTCATACCAGCAGCAAGTAGGCGTTTTTTAATAAAATCTGGACTTTCTTTAATTTTTACATCATGTACTTCACGAGCCATATAGTAACTACATTTAGGAGTTTTAACTTCTAATTTAAAATGATCAGTTATTTTTTCTTTAATAGTTTTAAAAATTAATTTAGGTAATGTTACTTTACGATTTATTATACAGGCTATTTCATACGCAAAACCAATATGATAATAGCAATCATTATTACGATGTTTATGAATATCTAAATCATATAAAGTATCATCTAAACCTAAGTAATTTAGAGGGTCTCCTCCAACTGGAGCATCACTGGATAACTCTGTTATACCTTTAGCATAAGTTTCTTCTGTTTTTTCTTCTAATCCTAATTCGAATAGAGCACATATCATACCATTAGATTCTACTCCGCGAATTTTACTTTTTTTAATTTCAAAATCACCAGGTAATATAGCTCCTACTTTCGCAACAATTACTTTTAATCCTTCACGAACATTACTAGCACCACAGACAATTTGTAGTTTTTCTTTACCAATATCTACTCTACATACATGTAAATGGTCACTGTCTGGATGTTCTTCTACTTTTTTTACCTCACCAATTACTAAATTATCAATATGATGAGTAATAACTGCTTCAATATTGATACCAGCATTAGTTATTTTATCGGCAAGTTCATGTACATCTTGGTCTTTTATATCTATGTAGTCTCCTACCCAATTTAAGCTTATCATTATTCTTCATCCTCCCTATCAAATGTTTTTACTTCTCGTAAATCAGTATTATAGAATGTACGAATATCATTTATTCCATATTTCATCATAGCTAAACGATCAGCTCCAAATCCAAAAGCAAATCCACTCCATTTTTCTGGGTCATAGCCACTCATTCTTAGTACATCAGGATGTACTATACCTGCTCCAACTATAGTTACCCAACCACTTTGTTTACAAACACTACATCCTTTACCATGACAAGCTGTACAAGTAACATCTACTTCTACTGATGGTTCAGTAAATGGATAGTAGCTAGGATGAAAACGTGTTTCAGTTTTATTACCAAATAATCTTTTAAATAGGATATCCATTGTTCCTTTTAAATCTGATAGTGAAATATCTTTATCAACAAGTAATCCTTCTATTTGCATAAATTGATGTGAATGACCAGCATCATCGTCATCACGACGATATGTTTTACCTGGACAAATCATTCTAATTGGAACTTCTCCTTTACCTTTTAACATAGTACGAACTTGAACTGGTGAAGTTTGACTACGTAGTAATAATTCTTCTCCTTTTACATAGAAAGTATCTTGAGCATCTCTTGCAGGATGTCCTTTAGGAACATTTAACATTTCAAAATTATACTTATCTAGTTCTATTTCAGGGCCATCTATTACATCATATCCTTGAGTTAAGAATACTTCTTCTACTTCTTCCACTAATTTTTCTAAGATACTTGGAGCTCCCATAGGAATCTTAGTAGCTGGAAGAGTAATATCAATTGATTCTTCTTTTAATTTTTTATTTAATTCGATTTCTGCAAATTTATTTTTTATATCATCAAAAGAGGTTTGAAAATAATTACGTAATTCATTTACTTTCATTCCATAGGCTTTTTTCTCTTCATTAGGAACATTTCTAATCTCACTATTTAATTCAGTAATTAGTCCTTTCTTACCTAAGTATTTAGCTTTTAAATCATTTAATTTTTTAGCATCTTTTAATTCTTTTAAATCTTTATCAATACTTTTCTTAATTTCTTCATATCTTTTATTATCCATATTTATCTCTCCTTATATCTATCTATTATTTCATTCATTTTCTTTACTTTAGTTAGTTTTTTCCAATGAGTATTATTTTTATCATATAGAATTGCTTCTATAGAACAAGCTCTTGGACCTATATAATCTTTTTCTAGATTATCTCCAATCATTATACAGTCTTCTTTAGAATAATCTCCCATAGCTATTTGATATGATTCTTTATGTGGTTTTAGAACTTGTTCTCCTGTATAGATATTGTCAAAAAATGGTAATAGGCCACTTCTTTCTAAACGTGGTATTTGAGTTTTTGAAAACCAATTAGTTAATACAGCTAAACTATGTCCTTCATTTTTTAAATAATCTAGTAATTCAACAATTCCTTCTTCTTTTGTATCTTCAACATAAGCCATTATATCAATCCAGCCATTTATTATTTCTTCAGTGACATTTAAACCGCTTTTTTCTGATAGAAAACTACTTAATTCAGCTTCTGTATAAAATGGATAAGTTTTTTCATATTCATCTAAAAATCTACCCATACGAAATGTTATAAGTGGTGCTGCTGCTCCATAAATTCTATCAAAATATCTTCTTTCCGATTCAAAATCAGCGGTTAATAATGTACCATCTAAATCAAATATAAATCGTTTTGTTTCCATTTTATTCCCCCCAAAAAAAGAACTATGCATATAAGGACGAATTAATATTCGCGGTACCACCTTATTTCATAGTTCTTGTACTATACACTTTAATCTTTTAACGCAAGATTTACGCTTACTATTAATAAGAACTCCATAGGCGAATTCATGAACTATTATTAACTATTTCCACCAACCATAGTCTCTCTCTAAATAAATCATTCACTACTACTCCTCTTCACAGTCGATACAGAGATTATAACATATTATCATACTTTAAGACAAGTTCTTTTTCACGTTCATAGCTACGATTGAAACTATTAATCGCAGCTCTTTGGGTATGTGAAAGCTCCCCATCTTTTGATTTTTCTTCCTCATGATACATATAATCTCTATTATTTCTAAATATACAAGCTTCTTTATGTACTCGTAGTAAAGTTACCATATCTTCTATTGATCTAGTAGTCATTATTTCTGTTTGTATTCTTAAGAGGTCATCATCCACTTCTCTATTACGATAATAACTTCTAATCGTTTCCATGCTTTTATAAAAATCATTGTATTCTTGGGTATCCTTAGAAAATATTACAGTTCCTACTTTTGATAACAGATATGTTATACGATCAAATAATCTAGGATGAACTTCTTCCTGAAGTGATTTATAAGTTACTAAATATAATTTTTCAAATAAATATAACCATTCTCCTTCATTTATTTTATTATTTGGTTGAAGTTTACTAAGTATTTCTTGAAACTTAGGTAAATCATATATATATCTAAAAAAATCAGTAGCTGTTTTTTCTTCAAAAATAGTTCTTTCTTCATCTGTCATATGTGCTTTACAATATTCTAATTGAATAACCATTTTATTACCTCCAATAGAGAAAAAATAACTTACTATACAGTAAGTAATTCTTCTTCTTTTTCTTTTAATAGACTCTCAATTTTTTTATTATAGTCATTTACTAGATTTTGAATTTCTTTTTCTTTGGCTTTTTCTTCGTCTTCTGGAAGTTCTTGTTTTTCTAATTCTTCTAATCCTTCATGACGAATATTTCTAATAGATACTTTAGAGTCTTCAGCTAAAGCTTTAACTTGTTTAACTAGTTCTTTTCTTCTTTCTTCGGTTAATTCTGGAATTACAATTCTAATTGTTTCTCCATCATTTCCTGGAGTATATCCTAAATTAGCTGCGAGTATAGCTTTTTCAATATCATTTAATGATCCTTTATCAAATGGTTTTATTAATAATTGTCTAGCTTCTGGAACAGAAATAGTTGCGAGTTGTTTTAGAGGTGTCATATTACCATAATATTCAACCATAACTCCATCTAAACTTGCAGGATTAGCTCTACCTGCTCTAACTGTTGCGAATCTCTTTTCAGCATTTTCTATTGTTTTATCCATTTTATCTGTAATATCTAATATAATCATATCACTATCCATTAATTCATCTCTCCTTGATATTATTATAGTATATTTAATATATAAATGAAAGTAATTCTGTTATTTTTTTTAATAAGTACATACATATATGATAAAGGCTATAAATATTAATAATAGTATTGTGAAGATTACCATTAAGCCAAACATTATCATATTTAGAATACCTATACCTTTTTTCTCTGTTTGTGGTTCTTCTTTTTCTACTATATTAGGTATAGTTACTGGTTTATCATTTTTATCTTCTTCATTATCTATTTCATCTACAACATCATTTACTTTATCATAAAGAGAACGCATCTCTTTTTCAAGATTCATTATCTTGGCGGTAGATTCACCTATTTTCTTTTCTTCTTTTTTAGGTTCTGGTTGTTCTTTTTTAGATTCTACTTTTTTTGTTTTCTTTGGTTCAGTTTTAGGTGCTGTTTTTTTTGTTTTAGTTTTTTCTTCTACTGGTATTTCCTTAATTATTTTTGGTACTGAGTTATCTACTACTTCTTGTGTAGAAATTATCTTTGGGGTTGTATAATTCTTTGGTTTTGGTGCATTTCCTTTCACTTTTCTAGGTGCTTTAGTAGTTTTATATTTTTTTATTTCTTTTCTAGTAGTAGGAACAGTATTCTTTTTATTAGTTCTTCTTTTAGGTGTAAAAACAATAGTATCAGTATCTCTATTTTTATTTGGTCTTTCAGGTGTTACAATTGCTTCTTTTTTCTTGGTAGTAGTTGTTTTAGGAGTAGAAGTTTTTTTCTTTTTAGCCTGAGTTTTTTTAACATCTTTTTTAGGAGATGTTTTTTTAGAAGTATTTTTATTTTTTTCTTCTTTTTTCTTGATTTTTTCTATCTCTGCTTTTTTTATAACAGCTGTATCATCTAGCTCTTTTTTCTCTTTTAATAATTGATCTAGTTGTTTATTTAATTTTTTTACAGCGTTACTAGAAGTTTTTTTAGCCTTCTTTGCCATCGTTATCATCCCCTTATTTGCGACTATATTATATCAAAAATTACAAAAAAAACAAGTATTATTCAGATACATTTTTATCTTTTTTGATTTTTTTAGTATTTATAGTAGTAGATTTTTCTTTTTTAGGATTATTTTTAGATAAAATTTCATTTTTCTTATTTCTAGTATCTAATACTTGGTTTATTCCTATAAAATCATATGCATACTTTCTGTCAACAATTACTTCATGGTCATCTTCTTTCTCCATCAGAAAACCTCCTAAATAAACTATATGATTCATTTTATTTTTTGTCAATAATTTATAGTATACAAAAGAAAAAAAGATATATTGAATATCTTTTTAAGCATTCATTTGAGCTGCAACTTCTTCAGCAAAGTTTTCTTCTTTCTTTTCAATACCTTCACCAACAGCAAATCTTACCATAGAAATTACTTCTCCACCATTTTCTTTAACAAATTTTTCTACTGTTAATCCAGAATCTTTTATATAGTCTTGTTCTACTAAACAGTTTTCTTTGAAAAATTTATTTAATCTTCCAGTAGCCATTTTATCTAAGATTTCATCTGATTTCTTAGCGTTTTTCTCATCATTTTTTATTTCAGCTTTGATAACTTCTTTTTCATGTTCAATCATTTCTTTTGGTACTTCATCACGGTTTACAGCGATTGGAGCCATAGCACATACTTGCATAGCTACATCTTTACTTACTTCTTCGTTATCAGTTCCTTTAATAACTACTACTGAAGATATTCTTCCTCCCATATGTCTATAAATACCAAATATTTCATCATCATTTTTAGTAACTCTTTCGAATCTTCTAAATGATATTTTTTCACCAATTGTAGCTGTTTCTTCAACTATTCTTTCAGCAATTGTTTTACCATCTTTTAATTTTACTTCTTTTGCTTCTTCAATTGTTTGACATTTATCATTCATTAAAGCTTCTTTCATTTCTTCTAATAATTCTGTAAACTTTTCATTTTTAGTAACAAAATCAGTTTCACAGTTTACTTCAAAAATAATAGCTTCATTTTCTTTATTATCAGTTACAGTTAATCCTTCAGCAGCAATTCTTGATTCTTTCTTAGCAGCTTTAGCAATTCCTTTTTCTCTAAGCCAATCAATAGCTTTGTCCATTGCTCCTTCGCATTCTTCTAGGGCTTTCTTGCAATCCATCATTCCAGCTCCAGTTTTTTTTCTTAATTCTTTTACATCACTTGCTTTAAACATTTTAATCCTCCTCAAAATTGTATTCATTGATATTATATCGCATTTTTTAATTTTTAAAAATATTTTTAAACAAAAAGGATGGTTTGACCATCCATTTAATAAGTAAAACTATTTCTTCAATATTTCAACTAAATCTGCTTTTTTCATTGTTGAATAACCTTTAATACCAGCTTCTTTAGCTTTTGCTTTTAAATCAGCTAGAGTTAAACTTGCTAAATCTTCTTTTACTTCTTTGGCCTTTTCTTTTATTTCAGTTGCTTTTTCTTTGATTTCTTCTTTAGAAACGTTTTTTATTTCTTCTTTCTTTTCTTCAATATCTTTTTTTACTTTTTCTTTTACTTCTTCAGCCTTTTCTTTTACTTCATGAGCTTTTTCTTTAATTTCAGCTACTTTTTGAGTTGGTCTTACTCTTTTTTCTTCCTTCTTGTTTTCTTTTTTATCACTCTTATCATCGTCATTAACATAATCAATGATTTCATTTCCATTAACTTCTGCAATAGCGTTAGTTAAAGCACCAACTAATAGTTTTACTGAACGTACAGCATCATCATTACCAGGAATTACATAATCTACCATATCTGGATCGCAGTTTGTATCAACAATACCAAATACAGGTATTCCTAGAATACGAGCTTCTTTAATAGCAATTTCTTCTTTACGT
>CALCBO010000225.1 GCA_937897245.1 uncultured Caryophanales bacterium
TAAATCTGGCATTGGTGGTTTCTCTTCTACCACTGGTTCCACAATTGTTTCTGGCTCTGCCACAGCTTCTTCTGCTGGTGCAAGATTTGCAAACAATGCTGCTATGTCATCTGGACTCATTGCCTTATTTGGATCTGACATATCTGGCATCGGTGGAACTTCTTCTACTACTGGCATTTCCTCAACCACTGGTATTTCTTCTGCCTCTGAAATTTCTTCTACCACTGGCATTTCTTCTGTCACTGAAACTTCTTCTACCACTGGCATTTCTTCTGCCACTGAAACCTCTTCCATTACTGGCTCAACAGAAACTGATTCCACTGGTGCATACGTAACAGGTGATGACATCACTACTTTTGTCTCACTCATTATTGCCTGATTTAATCGCAGTTCTGCATCCTTTAACTGAACGATCAAATCTTTCATTTTCATTTCTGTCTGTGCAACCACATCTGCAAATTTAGATTCCTGCTCTTTTGATAAATTATCAAACTTTGTGCTTAATGTTTCTTCTATATTATTTAATTTTTCTAAGACCTGGTTATTTGAATTTATCATAGCATCTGCATTTTCTTTACTACGATTAATAATTACTTTCGCAGTTCCTTTTTGTGCATTAATAATTTCTTCTCCAGGTAATTTAGATATTTCCTGTAATGTAATTAGCTTCTCTTCTATTTCAGCAAAACTTTTTTTCAACATCATATAAGAAGCTTTATCTGATTTATAAAGATTCTCTAAATGTTCATTTCTCTTTGCCTCTTTTATTTCATCAAGTGTCATGTAAGCATTTATCATAATATAAACAGCAGCTACTGCAATTACAGCTAATAAAATGATCGCAACATAACTTTCTTTGAAATTAATCATGAAGTATATTTCTGCAAATAAAATCACGGTTAATGTCAAAATAGAAATAACGATTTGAAGTTTTGACTTTTTCTCCTTTGTATCATTCATAATATAACTCCCCCTATATAATTTATATATTTTTAAATGCACCTAACTGGATTCGAACCAGCGGCCTACCGCTTAGGAGGCGGTCGCTCTATCCTACTGAGCTATAGATGCATAAATATTAAAGACAAACAGAACCCTGCATCCATATACTTCCTTTAAATCTTCTTCCTACAGCTGGCTCTCCCAATAAATCTTCTTTATTTATTGTTACAACAAATATAATATCGTTACATTCTATTTTCATAGAATATAACATCTCACTTGTATAAGAATTTATAATCTCTTCTACTTCTAATATTTCACCTATTATACAATATTGATCACTTTCAATTCCATAAGGCATAAATGAAGACTCTACAATTGAAAATACATCCTCTTTACAAATTCTTTTTGATATAGAATTATATGTATTCATATCTTCTAAAGTTAAACTTTCAATAGCTTCTTCATTACCTTCTCTTGCTTCAGCAATTAATCGATTTCTTTTTTGTTGCTTATGGTTAGCAACCTGTTTTTCTAATACTTTCTGTTCTATTGGTAAAATTATTTTTCCATCTACAGATAGTCCTGATAAATAAACACCATGCAAACCTTTCACATGAATATTATGACGATGCTCCGATAAGAAATCTGCTACATTTTGCAAATAAAATATTAAAGTAACACCCAACCTCATTTCATCACATACACCTGCATATGATTCTTTCTCTGCATGTTTTTCTATATCAACTTGTTCATTACTAGATAATTCATCTGAATATGCATAAGGAAAATAATAATCCATACAGAATATATCATTTTCATCATAGCTACCTCTAATTGTCATACCTATATTACCGGCAACAAATTTTGAAAGTTCCGCAAACTCATTTCCTTCTGAATCTCTAGTTACTTTTATTAAATCAGGTTTATCAATAATTTCTTCTGTTATAATTTCTAAATCCTTTTTCTTTAAATTTGAAAATCCAACTGCTCTTAAAAACTTATGCACACATTTTCTCCCAAATTATTTTCATTATTACAATGAAAAATAGTAACACATATTCTTTCATAATCATAACATATTATTCTAAAAAAGAAAACATACTGCACAAATTTTGTACAGTATGTTTTTGATTAATCAAGTGATTTCTTTGCCATTTCCAATGCTTCCTTTTCCTCATCTGAAAGCATAATAACCGCATTTCCATCGATAATTTCTTTTACATATGTATAACAGCCTTCTCTGCTATGTACAGCATTCATTACAAATCCATTATTCGTCTCACTCAAAAGAGCTAATGAAAAACTAAGCTTACCGCCCATCTCATTAAAAGCGTCATACTTTACCAATCCAACTTTTTGGAAAGTGAATTTCATATTAGAAAATAATTGCTTGATATTTTTTTCATTTTCTGCATTCGCAGCTAATAATCCATCCACTTGGTCTAATCTCTCAATCAGAGTATTCTCCAGATTCTTTGCATTTTTACCGCTCATAAATATTTTATATCGTTTTTTTAGTTTTGACATCTGAACTACATTTACAATATATAAAACTAATAAAATAAGAGTAATAATAACTAAGGCGATAATAATATAATCGGAATCAAATCCTAATAATTCTGTAATCATATAAATCTCCTAACTTTTCTCTTGTAATCAACTTAGATATATTATCTATCTACTGTACGAATTAAATCAATAATGCGATCTAATTCATCCTGTGAATAATATTCAATTTCCAACTTACCCTTTTTATTATCCTTTGGATTAATAAATACTTTTGTACCTAAGATTGATTTCATCTGCTCTTCCAAATCTCTATATACAGCAATCAATTGAGGATCAACTTTATCCTTTTGAACAGGAGGATTATCTTTTTCATTTTGAATATTCTTAACTAATTTTTCAGTATCTCTTACACTTAGTTTTTCATCAAAAATTCTCTGTGCAACTTCATACTGTTTCTCTTCATTATCAATTGCAAGCAATGCTCTTGCATGACCTGTTGTAAGCATTTCATCGATTAACATTTGCTGTACTTTTTCATTCAATTTTAACAAACGCATTGCATTTGTTACAGCAGTTCTACTCTTTGAAACTCTTTCAGCAACCTCATCCTGTTTTAAATTAAACTCAGTTAAAAGACGTTTGTATGCCTGGGCTTCTTCGATTGGATTTAAATCCTCACGTTGGATATTCTCAATAAGAGAAATTTCCATAATTTCCTGTTCTGTTAAGTTTTTAATAATTACAGGTACTTCTTTTACTCCAGCTAATTTTGCTGCTCTCCATCTTCTTTCACCAGCTATGATTTCATAATAATCTGGTCTTTCCTGAACTAAAAGTGGCTGAAGAACACCAAACTGTTTAATAGATTCTGATAATTCTAATAATGAGTCTTCATCAAATTTCTTACGTGGCTGTTCTCTATTTGGTTCTACTTTTGCTATATTTACAAGAACTGCCCCATTTTCTTTATCTATAGCAACATCTGTAACTACTGGCTTTTCTACTTTATTTGTAATTAAAGAATCTAACCCTTTACCTAATCCTTTTTTTACTGCCATGATTAAATATCCTTTCTATCAATGATTTCCTGTGCAAGATTTCTATAGCTTTCTGAACCAGCAGATTTTGAATCATACATATTAATTGGAATACCATAAGATGGTGCTTCTGCTAAACGGATATTTCTTGGAATCATAGTTTCATAAATTTTTGTATCTAAGTTATTCTTTACATTCTCTACAACCTGATTTGAAAGATTTGTTCTTACATCATACATTGTAAATACAACACCTTCAATTGATAATTTTGGATTTAATCTTTGCTGTACTAAATCAATTGTATGTATTAACTGACTTAAACCTTCCAATGCATAATATTCACATTGAATTGGAATAAGAACTGTATCTGCTGTAGTCATAGCATTTACAGTTAACATATTTAAAGAAGGTGGACAGTCTATAATAATAAAATCATAATCATCTTTAATATAATCTACAGCAGTTTTTAAAATATATTCCTTATCATTGATACCTAATAATTCTATTTCTGCACCAGCTAAGTTTACATTTGAAGCAATAATTTCTAAATTATCTACTACTGTTT
>CALCBO010000226.1 GCA_937897245.1 uncultured Caryophanales bacterium
AGAGTCAAATGATTATTTTATGATAGAATATGGCCCAACTGGTAATGAAATAGAATATCCTTTACCAGAATTAGGTAATGATAAAATAAAAGCTAATAATGAAACAGATCCGAGTAAAAAAATAGATGAACACACAGTAAAAGATTTGAGTCTTAATAATATTAAAATAGACATAAAGGATGACAATGTCTTATCAATTTATATAGGCTTATATCATCCTGAATTAACTACTAGATATGCTATAGCAATTAGTGTTCCAATAAATTATATAACTTCAAATAACAGTTCCTCATCCTGGAATTATTAAAATTGAGAAAATAATAATAACTAAAAGTATTCCTATAATTCGTCCTAATAAAAAGTATTTATATTTTATAGGACTATCTATAAGAATACTTTTTACTTGCATATGTATTGATATTCCCCCAAAACTAATAAAAAATAATATAAAGTAAGCTTGTATAATAGTATTATTAATAATATTAGTAGACACAGTACCCTTTGTTAAATCAAAAATACCATTTATTAATACATAATTAAAAGAAGATAATTTAAAATACTTAGTAATAATACAAGCTATCAAATAAAAGAATAAAGAAGTACCATAAATAATTATCAAAGTAGAAAAAGAATTAGTAATACTTTGTACTAATGAATTTGAAAAACTATTATTAATACTTCTATCTATAACTATTTTATGCTTATTACTATTCCTTCTATTAATAATTATATATATTATTAGATTACTCAGTATAATAGATAATAATATTTCATAAGATATTACTTTATCTTGTAATATACTACATACTGTTCCCATAATAAATAATGGATTTGGAAAATGACTAAATAAAAGATATGAATTAGCTTCGTCTAATGTTATATACTTTTTATTATATAATTCTTTAGTATACTTAGCTCCACTAGGAAAACCACTAATCATACTAATTAGTAAGAGATATAAACTACTACTATTTTTATTTGTTATTTTTTCTAATAGTTCTATAATTCCATAATCTAGTAATAATGATGATAATATAAAGAATAGAAAACTAGCAGGAAATAATTTAGTTATAAATAGAGTAGAATATTCTAAAATATTATTAATAATGTATAAAGAATTATTAATATATAGTATTAAAAGCATAATTAAAGTGACAAGTATTAGTATACTTTTATATTTTTGTTTCATATTTCTCCTTTAGATTTGCTATAATATAATTGGTGATAAAATGAAAAAGAGTTTTTTTTCTAAATTAATAGAATTTATCAAAGAAGAATATAAGTTTCTAATATTTATTATTCTTTTATATATTATATTACAGTGGCCCCTAAATTATTATATTATTGTTGGTGGGGGTACTAGTGATGTTTCTTCAAGAATAGAAGTTACTGAAGGTTATAAACATAAAGGTTCTTTTTGTATTAGTTATGTTACTGAATTACCTGGAACTGTATTTTCTTATTTATTAAGTTATATTATTCCTCATTGGGAAAGAGAAAGTGTAGGCTCTTATACCTATACTGATAGTGAAAGTGCTGAAGATGTAGATTTTCGTTCTGTTTTAGATTTAAAAACAGCGAATGGTAATGCTACTTATTGGGCATATACTTTAGCCAATAAGAAGGTAAAGGAAACTTCTTCTAAATTATATGTAATTAGTGTTAGTGATAAATATAAGTCTAATTTAAAAATAGGTGATCAAATACTAAGTATAGATGGTAATACCTTTGATAGTATTATGGATTATAGTAATTATCTCCAAAGTAAATCTAAAAATGATGAAGTTATTATCAAAATAATTCGTAAAAAGAAAGAACAAGAAATAAAAACAAAACTTTATAAATTTAAAGATAAAATAATACTAGGAGTTATTCTTCAATATGTTAAAGAATATAAAACTAAACCACCTGTTAATATTAATTTTCACTCTACTGAATCAGGTCCGTCTGGAGGATTAATAACTACTTTAGAAATATATAATCAGTTAGTTAAAAAGGATATTACTAAAGGTTATAAAATTGCTGGAACAGGAACAATTGAAGCAGATGGTTCTGTTGGTATAATAGGTGGAATAGAACATAAAATATTAGGAGCAGAATCATCTAAAACAGATTACTTTTTAGTACCAGCAGGTAAGAATTATAAAGATGCTCTTAAATATAAGAAAGCAAAAAAATTAAAAGTAAAACTAATAAAAGTAAAAAATATTAAACAAGCTTTAAAAAAACTGGAGGAATTAAAATGAGAATAGGTATAGATTTAGATGATACTATCTGTAGAACAACAGAATCAGTTCATAATTACTTAGATAATTATTCTAAAGATAATAATTTAAATCCTCTAGATATTATGAATGATGAAGATTTAAAATTAAATTTCTTTAAACAAACAATTAAAGATATCTATACTAATGCTGAAATAAAAAGAGAGGTATCTAAAGTACTAAAACGGCTAAAGAATAAAGGCAATGAAATATATATTATAACAGCTAGAAGCAATTATTATTTTTTAAAAGAAAACCAAGTAGAACAAATAACTGAAAATTGGTTGAAAGAAAATAATATAGAATATGATAAAGTAATATATGATGTTTATGGTGAAAAGAGAGCTAGTATTTGTAAAAAATATAAAATTGATTTAATGATTGATGATGATCCTTATAATTATAAAAAGATTGTAGCTAAAGGGCTAAAATGCTTATTATATGATGATCGCGAAAAATATAATTTAGAAAAAGATTATGTAACTAACTGGTTACAAATAGAAAAGTATATTGAAAGGAATAGATAAAATGAAAAGAATAATATCCATTATCATACTTATTGCTACGTTAACAATA
>CALCBO010000227.1 GCA_937897245.1 uncultured Caryophanales bacterium
GAAATGATTCAAGATGCCTATCAATTAAATATACCACCTTCATACAAAGGCAAAAGATTAAAAATATATTTCGCATCACAAACAGGAATAAATCCTCCTAAATTTACCTTTAGAGTAAATAATAAAGGATTAGTACACTTTTCCTACGAAAGATACCTAGAAAATAAAATAAGAGAAAACTCTGATTTTACAGGAACCCCTATTATCCTACAATTTAAAAATAGAAATGGAGACGAATAATGATAATTGATAATAATATAGTAAAAAAGAGTAATACTCTTCCTAAGATAAAACAAAACAGTATTCCCAATAATACTGAAATAAACCACTACAAAGATATTTTGAATACCAAAGAAATGAATCTACAGTCATATGAACTCCTAGAACAAAGATACAAACAAGGATTAATATCTCTAGATGAATTTACTAAAAAATGTAATAATCTACAAAAAAAAAATAAAAAATAATATATAAAATAAACCTCCTACATATAATAAGTCAGGAGGTTTTATGTTTAAAGATAGTTTATTTAGTAAAATAGAAAAAAAAACAAATATTAGTAAAGATACCATTCTTAATCTTGCTTCTAAATTAAACCAAAATGATTTAAAAGATGAAAACAATTTAAAAGAAATAATAAAAGATATAAGTAAAATTACGGGAAAAGAAGTAACCCCTGAAAAAGAACAAAAAATTATTCAAGCAATAAAAAATGATAAAGTACCAACTAACATAGATAAAATGTTTTAATAGAACTTTTTTAGTTCTTTTTTTATTGTTGAAAGCATACATATTAAATAAATAAGGAGAAAGATTATGGAAAAAAAAGAAATTATCAAAAATATTGCCAAAAGAAGTGGCGGTGATATATATCTAGGTGTCGTAGGTGCTGTCAGAACTGGTAAATCTACTTTTATTAAGAGAATGGTAGAAACACTAGTTGTTCCAAATATAGAGGATGAATATGAGAAAAAAAGAGCATTAGACGAAATCCCTCAAAGTGCTGCTGGAAAAACAATTATGACAACAGAACCAAAATTTGTTCCCAATAACACTGCTAAAATTAAAATAGATGATATAACTTGCAATATTAAACTAATAGATTGTGTCGGTTATATGATAGATAAAGCTATTGGTGCTACTGATGAAAATGGACCTAGAATGGTTAAAACTCCATGGTATAATGAAGAAATTCCTTTTACCGAAGCAGCCGAAATAGGTACAGAAAAAGTTATTAAAGAACACTCAACTATCGGTATAGTAATAACATCAGATGGCTCAATTGGAGAATTCCAAAGACAAGACTATTTAGAAGCCGAAAAACGTGTTATTACAGAATTAAAATCTATTGGAAAACCATTTATTGTAATATTAAACTCTCTACACCCAAATTTACCAGATACTGAATATATAAAAAATGAATTAAAAGAAAAATATGAAATACCAATACTCCCGCTAAATATAGAAGATATGAATGAAAAAGATATGTATGACATCTTAAGAGAAGCTTTATACGAATTTCCAGTATTAGAAGTAAGAGTAAATATGCCTGAATGGATTGCTATCTTAAATCCTAATAATAAAATAAAAAAATCATATATAGAATCTATTAAAAATAGTATAATGGATATTGAAAAAATAAGAGATATAGAAAAAATAACTAATAGTTTCTTAGAAAATGAATATATAGAAAAATGCTATTTATCAGATGTAGACACTTCAACTGGAATTATAACTGTAAATCTAACAGCTCCACTAGAACTATACAATAAAACTCTAAAAGAATTAATAAATGTTGATATCAAAAGTAAAGCAGACTTATTATCCCTATTTCAAGAATTTAATATAGCAAAAAAAGAATACGATGGTATAAAATATGCTTTAAAAATGGTTAAACAAACCGGTTATGGTATAGCCACTCCCAGTGTTGAAGACATGAAACTAGATAAACCGGAAATAATCAAACAAGGACCTCGCTATGGAGTAAAACTTAAAGCTGTTGCTCCCTCTATTCACATGATAAGAGTAGATGTAGAATCAACCTTTGAACCTATTATTGGTAGTGAAATTCAATCTAAAGAATTAATTGATTACTTAACAAAAGACAAAGAAAATAAAAATGAAATATGGAAAAGTGAAATATTTGGTAGAAGTCTAGATTCCATTGTCCAAGAAGGAATACAATCTAAAATAAATATGATGCCTGATAATATCAGATTTAAACTTCAAAACACTCTTACAAAAGTAATTAATAAAGGAAGTAATAATGTTATTACAATTGTAATATAAAAAGAAGATTACTCTTCTTTTTTCTTTATCATTCTACTAATTAACATATCTAAATCATTTTATCAAGTAATTCAAACAACATAATCATAAACTTAATTAAAGAAAAATACAATTTTTAATTGAGATTAATTATTTAACTGTCCAATCAATATAACATATTGATTATATAGATCTTGATTAGCAAACTTTATTTCACCATTTTCTACAATCCAAAATCCATTATTAACCACTAAAAAATCTAAAACAGCATGACTAGAATCTAATAAATGATTAACTCTAACACTTGTATCTGAAGCTAATTTTTTAGTGTCTTCATATTTCTTCTTTAATTCAGAATTTAATATTAATTCATGATATAATTTTTGAGAATAATTATCACTAGTCTTTTCCCTTATATATTGAGACATTTCTTTTTCACTTAAATTATCCATAAAAGTCTGCAAATTTTTATTAAAACTTTCCTTCTCTGAATTTAAATACTTTAAAGACTCAGTAAATAAAGGACCATCTTTACTATAATTATCATATGAAAGAATAGATTTTAATTTTTCTTCTTTTAATACTCCAAAAGTATCTTGTAGCAACAAAGCATTTTCATCTAAATATTCTTTAATTGCTTTTTCAACTACAGCATAATTCCCCCTAGTTTTTATCTTTCTATTATATCTATCTTTTCCTATATCTAATTTAGATATAGCAGATACCTCTTTTTTTAGATTATTAAGTAAAGTATAATCTCTTATTGATAAATAACTAACAAGTAAAAAAACATCAATCATTACAAATATAATTATAAAAAAATATTTCTTTTTCTTACTCATTTTTACACCTCTACTCTAACATTATACCACATTTTAAAATATTAACTACTAAATCACCAAAAACAAATTCTCCAAATTCAATCATCTTAAACAAATCAAATACCGAATCATCTATTAAACAATAATAATAATTTTGATAATAATACTTATTATTAAAATCCTTTATCAAATAATAATCATCAGTTTTAAAATATATTTTCATATCATCTAACTCAACTATTTTTAAATTCAAAGTATCTGAATAAAAAGAATCTTCTAAATAAAAAAGCTGAATAAATAAACCATATTTATTATGACAAGTATATACTTTATAAAATCCCTGTAATCTTAACTTATCTTTTAAAGATATAATAAACTCTTCTATATCATCTAAATCATAATATACATATACATTATAATTATGAATATCTATTTTATCTATTTTCATATATTCACCTATTATAATATATATGAATTATTAACTAAAGTATTTCACCTGAACATAAAGTCTCTATCTTATTAAGTACTTCTTTTACTCCTAATTTAGTAATTCCAGAAAAGACAATTAAGTCATCTCCCACAACTAAATCCATAGTATCTAATAATACTTTTAAATTCTTATTCTTTTTACTTCCACCTACTTTATCAGCTTTAGTAGCAATAACTGTAACCGGTAAATTATAATACTTTAAAAAATTATACATTAATAAATCATCTTCTGTAGGTTTATGTCTAAAATCAACTAACATAAAAACTCTTTTTAATGTTTCTCTTTTCTCTAAATATTCTTCAATCATCAATCCAAACTTTGCTTGTGTTTTACGATCAGTAGCAGCATAACCATATCCCGGAGCATCAATAAGATAAAATAAATTATTAAATAGATATATAAAATAAATTATATTATCTATTTGTTATTAGAAGGGATTTAGCATAGATTAACAAATTTTATTTTTTATATTTTTTAATAATTATAGATTGTATTATTATGAAAATTTT
>CALCBO010000228.1 GCA_937897245.1 uncultured Caryophanales bacterium
TTTTAAAGATGATGGATTTTTAGATTCAACTACACTTTTAGTAAGTTTTTGATTTCTCATGTGTTACCTCCAATTTTTAATTTATTAATTTAAGTGTATTTTGTTTTATGTACAAAGTCCTAAAATATATTTGACGATTTTTTTTCGTGATTTTATTTATAGAGAATTTATGAAGGATTATTTGATGAGTTAGTAGATTTTATAAACAGAAGGATTAAAATTATTAGTTGAAAAGAAAAAAGCCAGTAGATAAGACTACTGACTTTCACTCGGATATCTAAATTATATCATAAGAAAAATGTTAAAAATAGTCTTTTATTGAAAAGGTTTCTAAAATAATATTATAATATGGAAACAAAAAATAGCAAATAATTACATAAGTAATAAATATATAAAAATAGGAGATGAAAAGCAATGAAAAGTTTATTAACCATAAAAAATAATTACAGTAGATACAATGATAAATATATAAAAGTAGGAGGCGACAAATTATGAAAGGTTTATATAAAAAAATAAGTATTGGAGCATTAGCATCATTGTTAGTTTTTGGAAGTTCATTGTCAAATAAATCAGCTGTTAATGCTTTGGATTATGCTGGACCAATATATAATGTTCAGGACATGAAAAATAAAAAATGGGTTAGATGTAATCTACCTGATATTAGGATTATCATAGGAGCTTATAAGATATTTGGTTATGATATTTTATATTATAATCCTGAGTTTAAGGATTTTAAACAGATAATGAGGGAACGTCCATACTTATATAAGCAGGTAAACAAATTTAAAAATGAACACATATTTCCAAATGCAAATCGTTTCTTATATTATTTATACAAATACGGAATGAAAGCAGGATTTCATAGATTTAAAATTGGTAAACAAGATGTTATACTTTTATTTAATCGAGATCTTAAACGTGGAGTAAAGTGGTGGGAGCATCTTGATGAATGGGCATTTCCAAGTAATGAATTCCTTCAAAGTATTAGAATTATGCATTAAATTAACAAAATAAAAAGCCAGTAGATAAAATGAACTGAACCCCTTAAAGTAGACACAAGTAAAAAAGACTTGTAAAATTAAAGTGTACCCTTTGTCAAGGACAATTTAAAAAAAGGTATTTCTAAGAAACAAGATGATTTCTGTACTGAACAGGAGTCATCTTGTTTAAATTCCACTGATATCTATAATTATTATAGTAATCAATATAATCATCTACTTCATTTATCACTTCTTTTAAGGTACTACATTTATTAAGAATAACTTCATCTTTAAAATGTCCAAAGAATGATTCTTGTGGAGCATTATCCCAGCAATTTCCCTTCCTTGACATAGATTGTTTTAAACCTAATTGTTGTACTTCCTTTTGAAATTTAGGACTTGTGTAATGAACACCTTGGTCTGAGTGCAAAATAGCTTCGCTATGAAGTTTTAAATTTGAGTTTAATTTAAGTTTTTCTAATGTATTTAAAACAATATCTAACCGAAGGTTATCTGAAACATAGTGAGCTAATATTTCATTTGTAGATGAATCTTTTATTGTAGACAAGTATGCTCTTTTTCCATTTTTATAACTTAAATATGTAATATCTGTTAATAGTACTTTACCTGGTATATCTTGTTTAAATTCTCTATTTACTAAATTAGAAACAACAGTATGTTCTTTACTAGCTTTCATCATACGTCTGTAAGGGTTAGCTTTTCTATATGGGCAAACTATTCCATATTTTTTCATGATTCTTCTAATACGTTTTAAATTATATTTTATATTAAATCTATCATTTAAAACCATTTTTATCTGTCTTGCACCTTTTTTACGACCTTTAAAGTTAAAAGCCTTTAGCACATTTTCTTTTGACAAAATGTCTTTATCTTCTCTTGATTTTCTTAAAACCTCACTTTCGGATGAGAAGTATCTGTAATAGCCAGAACGAGATACTCCTGCAACTTTACAGAAATAACTTATTATATTTTTTAGATTATATCTTTTTATTGTAGATTTGATAATCTTATATTTTTCACAAGGTAATAAACTTACTTCTTCTTCAACACTCTCCTTTCTATCATGTCTAACTTTTTTAGTAGTTCATTTTCAGCTTGAAGTAACTTCATTTTAGCTTCTAGTTTCTTGTATTTTTCTTCTAATGAAAGATCTTTCTCAACAGGTCTTCCAGTATTGTATTTACGAGTATCTGTAAGCTTACTAGCTCCGCCATTTTTAAAGGCTGAACGCCATCTAGAAGCAGAAGACTTAATTCTTTGTGTCCCTATAATATCAATATTAAATCCACACTCTTCAAATATCATTCTAGGGAGTTTACCTTTACTATTTTCATCTATAAATATTCTTTTAAATTCATCTGTATAAGTAATTCCTTTTGAACTTACTTTTTTAACGTATTTGTTTTGTTTTAATATATTTATTTGCTCTTCTGTAAATAATTTTTTACTCATTAAAATTTTCTCCGATCTAATCACTGTTTATTTAATTATATACAAAAATACCCTATAGAGTCACTAGTGTTGCATTAATGTAAAATTTAATACTTTACAAAATAACCCTCATATATATAGAGCTATCGCTCATACAAATATGAGGGTTACATTTTATTCCAATTTAAATTTAGGCATACTTATCCCTTGTATAAAAAATATTTTTTCCATATATTATCAAATTAAATTCCGTTTTTTTTAATTTCAGGATATAAATACTGATAATAAATTAACCTTCTTTGTAATATACACTCTAATAATTCTAGTTATTTTTAAAATAGAATACTTATTATTTATTTCCTCTTGAATTAGTCTAATTAAAATATAAGCTATAAGTGCTGAATATAGTTGTATTTTTATGGCATTTTCATTATGTCCAATCCAATGTTTTATTCTTAAATTTTGTTTTATCCACTTAAAAAATAATTCTATTTGCCATCTCATTTTATATAAACTTAAAATTTCTTGGGCAGGCAAGTTAAATATATTTGTTAAAAAGCGAACTTCTTTTTTATCCTTATCAAAGGTTAATATTTCTCTATAAATAAATTTTGTTTTATTCTTACTATAGTCACTTCCAAGAAAAACATTATAATCATATAGATTATCTACTCCTGTATAATAAGAATTTAATTCTTCTATACATGCATTAGAAACTTGTCTAGTTATAAAGTTAATACCCTTTCTAGTTAATTCATCGTACCAACTATAGTTATAGTATCCTCTATCAAATAAATACAGACAATCATTACTATCAATAAATCCATCTATACATTTTCTATCATTTACAGTTCCTTTAACTATATTTACTTTTTCAGGCGTAGCCTCTGTTAAATTAAATAAAGTACTCATTTTAATGGCAGATATATTCTTATCATAATGTAAACTAGGAGCTAATTTAGCAGCTATATCAATTATAGTTGAATCAAAAGCTTTTATTTGTTTAAACTGAGAATTAAATATCCTTACACCAAGTTTCTTTTTTAGTTTATTTAATAGATAATAAAAAATTTCTTCAAAAAACCTATAATCTCTAGTTGCATTTTTCCTAGAAAGTTGAGATAAACTTGGGACATAAATATTAGAATCTATATCAATATCATTTTGAAGTTCAGTTATACAACATCTTAAAGTTTTAGAATTATTTAGTTGAAGATACATCATTGTAAAAAAGTGAGAGTATGAATCAAATGATTGAGTTCTATAATCTAATGAATATTTCTTAACAATGCTTCGCATAATATTGGGATTAATTACATCTAATAATTGTTTAATAAACGTGGTATCATTGTTATTAGAATTAAATATTTTCATAATAAATAACCTCCTTCGGATGGATTTGTTCTTACTTCCATTAAACCAAAGGAGGTTATTTTTTTCATTATATAAATTTTGTAAAAATCAAGTTGCAAATATTAGTTAGATGCAACACTAGTGATAAAAAATAGTGTGTATTTATCTAAAAATCAGATAATTAAAATTAAATTATCTAAATTGAAATACACACTTTATATTTTATTTAAGTAGATATTTTTCATAAAATTAAAAAATATCTAAAAAGAC
>CALCBO010000229.1 GCA_937897245.1 uncultured Caryophanales bacterium
TTAGGTATTATAGTATTAGTATATTTTATGTTTATACATTAGAACTTTAACGATTGTTAGAGTTCTTTTTTTATTCATATATTTATATTATAATGGTAGTTAGAAAAGGAGATGATTGATAATGAGTAAAAAATTAGTAGCATACTTTTCAGCAAGCGGTAGAACAGAAACAGTTGCAAAAAAAATTGCAGAAGCTGCTGATGCCAATCTTTATCAAATAGCACCTAAAGTTCCATATACTCACGCTGACTTAAATTGGATGAATAAGAAATCTAGAAGTAGTATTGAAATGAAAGATAAGAGTATTAGACCAGAAGTAGAAGGTAATGATGCTCATATAGAAGATTATGATATTATATATGTGGGATTTCCTATCTGGTGGTATGTAGCTCCAACAATTATTAATACTTTTTTAGAAAGTTATGATTTTTCTAATAAAACAATTATATTATTTGCAACTAGTGGTGGTAGTGGTTTTGGCAAGACTGTTGATGAATTAAAAGTAAGTGTTTCTAACACAGCTATTATTAAAGAAGGAAAAGTATTAAATGGAAGAGAAAATATAGAAGTATTAAGAAAATGGTGTAAGAATATAGAATCCTGATTAATCAGGATTTTTAATATTTAAATATTCAGTTCCCCATGTTTCTAAAGATTTAATAATTGGTCTCATTGATTCTCCGAGTTCGGATAAAGAGTATTCTACTCTAGGAGGTACTTCAGGATAAGCAGTTCTAATAATTAAACCATCCTTTTCCATAGATTTTAAATTATCAGTTAATACTTTTTGACTGATTCCAATAGATTTTTGTAGTTCATTAAAACGCCAAGGTCTTACTAATAAATTTCTTATAATCAATAATTTCCATTTATTTCCAATTAATTGTACAGTGGTTTGTACAGGACATACCGGTAATTCTTTCATTTTCGTTCCTCCAATAGGTGCTATTGTTATGTTATATTAATTATAATGTTAAGAAATATTCTTTTCAATAATAGTTACAAAAAAGTGCGTACTTTTCAGAAAATATTGATAACTGTATAATGTGTTTAGGAGGACAGGTTTATGGAATTATTAGATATAATGAAAAAAAGAAGAAGTATAAGAAAATACTTAGATAAGAAAGTAGAAAAAGAAAAGTTAGATAAAATCATAGAAGCTGGTATATATGCACCTAATCCGGGTGGAAGACAAGGTACTAAGATTATTATGTTGGATAATAAAAAAGTTATTGAAAAAATTGGTATTATAAATGCTAATTGTGAAAATAGAAATTGGAATGGTATGAAAGTATCTGATGAGCAACCTTCTATTATTGATGATTTATCTATTAAGAATGGTTTTTATGATTGTTCTGCATTAGGTATAGTATGCATTCAAAAAGCAAGAAAGACATTAGTGAATCAGATTGGTTCTGCTTTTGTTTGTGCCCAAAATATGGTTTTAGAGGCTTATGATTTAGGTGTGTCTAGTTGTATTGTAGGTAGAGCTGAAGCTACTTTTGAACATCCAGAGATGGCTAAACTTTTAAAGAAATGGAATCTTGATGATGAATATATGCCTTTAGTATTTGTGTGCTTAGGATATATTGATGGTAAATATCCAGATATAAAGGCAAGAAATGAAGGAAGAGCTATTTATATAGGAGAAGAATAAAGACCTTGATTAATCAAGGTCTTTTAAAATAAACTTATGTATAACTTCAGCTACTGCATCTTGATCATGATTAGCTTTACAAATATAATCACAATCATCTTTCATCCCTTCTACAACATTTGCAACACCTACACCTAAACCTGCAACTTTAATCATAGAAAGATCATTGTAGTTGTCACCGATTGCAATAGTTTCCTCTTGCTTAATATTTAATAGCTTTGCAAGAGATAATAATCCTGCTCCCTTATTAACACCTTTATGATTAAATTCGATATATCTATTTGCGGAATAACTTACATCTATATCACTAGTTATATCTTCTAATTCTTTCGCAATCTTTTGTAAATATTCATAATTAGTATTCATATATAAAGCTTTCACAATATCCTGTCCTTTAAGAAAATCAATGTTATCATCAAATATTTCTACAACTTCCATTCTTCCTGCAAGATAATCTTTTTCTTCTTGAATATAGTTATAAGCATATACAGTATCTTTAGTATAGATATGAATACATACGTTATAGTTTAATCCTCTTTTAAATAATTTGCTTGCTAAATCAAAAGAGATACCTTTAAAGTGTAATAATCTATTTCCTTTATTTTCTGTAATGGCTCCGCCATTATATGAAATAACATATTCATTTTCTTTATCATATAAGTCTAAAACTTTTAAGTTGTTGTCTACGGTATTAAATCCTCTACCAGTAGCAGGTACAAACTTAACTCCTAATTCTTTAGCTTTCTTAATAGCTTCTATATTCTTTTTAGAGATAGTTCTATCTGTTGATAATAAGGTTTCATCTAAATCACATGCTAAAATTTTATACATCATTATTCTTCCTCCAGTAACTAACTATAGTATAACTTGAAGTTTTTCTTTATTTCATATATTTCAATATATGAAAATAAATTTATGACATTATTTGTAAAAAGAGTTGACATAGGCTAACTAAAGGATTAAAATATTAATGAAGGTTAGATGTTGCTAACTAATATGTTGGTATATTGATTTTAACTGAAGAAGTTGCTTATATAGTATAGGAGAGAACTATGAATTTAAATGATGCTAAGATGGGAGTACAATATATTATAAAAGATATTCAAACTGATGATGAAGAATTGAATTCTTTCTTATTTTCATTAGGATGTTATAGTGGTGAACCTATTACAGTTGTGAATCGTAAGAAAAATAGCTGTGTGGTAGCGATTAAGGATGGACGTTATAATATTGATAATTATTTAGCTGATGCGATTATAATATAGTAGTGGTATAGTGATGAAAATCACTATTATATTTTGGTTAGTGGTTAGCTCCCACTAACTAAAAAGTTAATATGTATAAAAGCAGAGGGGGAAAAATAATGAGAATTGCTTTAACAGGTAATCCTAATAGTGGTAAAACGACTATGTATAATGCCTTAACTGGACGTAATGAACGTATTGGTAACTGGGCTGGGGTTACAGTAGAAATGAAAGAAAGTTTAATTAAAAAGAATTATTATGATGGAACTGAAGAATTGATTGCAGTTGACTTACCAGGTGCATATTCAATGTCTCCATTTACATCAGAAGAAAGTATTACAAGCGGTTATGTAAAACATGAAAATCCAGATGCGATTATTAACATCGTGGATGCTACAAACTTAAGCCGTAGTTTATTCTTCACTACACAGTTATTGGAATTAGGAATTCCTGTAGTTGTAGCATTGAATAAGAGCGATATTAATAAAAAGAAAGAAACAAAAATCGATGCAGCTGTTTTATCTGCAAAGTTAGGATGCCCAGTTGTTGAGACAGTTTCTACTGTTGCTAGTGACAAAGGTTTGGCAGAAGTCGTAAAAGTTGCAACATCTCTGAAAGGGAAAAAGCAAGAGGCACCTTACGTACAGGGAGATATCGACTTGAGTGATAAGGCTGTTGTGGAAGCTGCTGATAGAAAACGTTTTGAATTTGTAAACAAAATTGTAAAAGATGTTGAAACACGTAAAGTATTAACGAAAGACAAGAACACACAAGATAAGATTGATGCAGTTCTCACACATCCAATTGTAGGTATTCCTATTTTTGCTGTTGTTATGTTCTTAGTATTCTACATATCACAATCAACAGTCGGAACATGGATTGCTGACTGGTTAGTTGGCTGGATTGAAACATTCCAAGAGTGGGTTGCAGGCTTAGTAGAAAATGCAAATCCGTTCTTACAGGCACTTTTAGTTGACGGTATTATCGGTGGTGTAGGTGCCGTTGTTGGTTTCCTTCCACTTGTAATGGTTATGTATT
>CALCBO010000230.1 GCA_937897245.1 uncultured Caryophanales bacterium
ATTCTTCTTGAATACCTTCAGAAATTTTTTTTCCGTCTTCATAATATTTAGTACAAGCTTCAGTTGTAACTGTAAAACCTTGAGGTACTGGTAAACCAATTCCAGTCATTTCTGCTAAGTTAGCACCTTTACCACCAAGTAAGTTACGCATATCTTTGTTTCCTTCACTAAACAAATAGACATATTTTTCCATTGGTTATATTCCTCCTTTTTTACTTAAATTATTATACACTATGATAGCACTTTCAATCAAGCCTTTTTTTCCTATTTTCTGCCAATTACTCTTACCTAAAAAAAAACCGTCTTTGGTAGTTAACACCATGTTTTTTTAGGAGCTCCTCAATTTTACTATATATCAAATTCAAAAAGTGTTGATAAACTCAATGCTTTTTTATTTTAAAACTATTTAAATTTATTTTTAATTATGTTATAATAATAGTGTTAGTAGTGTTATATCTTGGAGGTGCTTCTATGGCTTATTTTTTAAAGAAAACTACCCTTAAAGGGCGTACCTATCTTTCTATTGTCGAGAGTTTTTATTCTCCCGATAAAAAAGGGGCTGCTCATCGTGTTTATAAATCCCTTGCTTCCGTTGAAACCTGGATTAAAAAAGGTATCGATGACCCTGTAGCTCATTTCCAAAAAGAAGTTGACGAACTTAACAGAGAAAGAAAAAAAGATAAATCTCCTAAAATTTCCGAAATATCTCCGGAACTTTATCTTGGGTATTTTCCTTTTGTTTCTTTAATGAATAAAATGGATATTAAACCTTATGCTGATTTATTTACTCATTATCATCATTTTGAATACGATTTATATGAATTGCTTTCTTCTCTTATCTTCGCTCGCCTGGTTAATCCCTGCAGTAAACATAAAACATTTCAGGAGGTTCTTCCTCAATTAAAAGATCGTATTCACTTTTCTTATGATCAGCTTCTTGATGGGTTAGACTTTCTTGGTAATGATTACAATAAATTCATTGAACTGTTCAATGAGCAATTGAAAAATGTTTATGCAATTAATGCTTCTACAACTTATTTCGATTGCACCAACTTTTACTTCGAGATAGACAGAGAAGATAATTTCAGACGTAAAGGACCCAGCAAGGAAAATAGAAAAGACCCTATTATTGGCTTAGGGTTATTACTTGATGCTAATCAGATACCTATTGGTATGAAGCTGTTTCCTGGCAACGAAAGTGAAAAACCTATACTAAGAGACGTAATCAATAGCTTAAAGAGTCAAAATCAGATTACAGGCAAAACGATCCATGTAGCAGATAAAGGATTAAACTGCACACAGAATATCGCTTTTTCCAAGAAAAACGGTGATGGATACTTGTTTTCTAAATCCATCAAAACTTTGCCTGAAACTGAAAAGACCTGGGTTTTCTTAGAGAACGATGACTGGGTTGAAGTCAAGGATAAAGACAACAATCTGTTATACAAATACAAATCATGCATTGATCAATTTCCATATACAGTTGAAGATGGTGAAATCAAAAAAACAATTAACTTCACCGAAAAAAGACTGGTTACTTATAACCCAAAGCTAGCAGCCAAGAAAAAACACGAAATCAGTAAGCAGGTAGAAAAAGCCAAAAAGCTATGTTACTCTCAGGCCAAACGTTCAGAGTATGGCAATTTAGGTGGTTATGTTGATTTTAAGGATGAAGATGGTGATAAAGCTACAGTTACAATGAATGATGCAAAGATTGAATATGAAATGAAACATGCAGGATACAATCTTCTTGTAACTTCAGAAACTGATATGAGTGATCAGGACATGTACGATACTTATCATAATTTATGGAGAATTGAAGAATCATTCAAAATTATGAAAAGTGATCTGGATGCAAGACCGGTATTTCTTCAAAAAGAAAATACAATCAAAGGTCATTTTCTAATATGTTATCTAGCTGTACTTTTGGAAAGAATCTTACAGTTCAAGGTGCTAAACAATCAATATAGTACAAGTCAAATAATGAAATTTGTTAGAAGCTTCAAAGTCATCAAAGGTGAGAGTAAATACATTAATGTAACTACATCTAGTGCTTTCATCAAAGATCTTGAAAAAATAACTGGTTTACCTCTTACAAATTTATACCTTACAGAACGTCAAATTAAACAAATATTCAATTTCAAAATATAAAAAAGAAGTGGTTTCTCTTGATTGAGATTCCACTTTTTTCCTTATAACTAACACTATGTTTTAACGCTGGATACCAAAGTCAGGTTATATCGTAAACATTATATCACATATTTAGATATCTTTAAATAAAAACCACTTCTCTTTCAAAATTAAATAAAAAACTTTGAAAAATTAATCATTTTTTCAAGAGTAAGTCACTTATGAAAAATAGTATTGATAAAAATAAAAAAAAGTCTTATAATATTTATCGAGCCAGGGGCGCTTTTGCTGAGAAAGGTACTAACCTTGTCCCTTATTATCTGAACTGGGTAATGCCAGCGTAGAGAGTGCAAATATGTTTTTTTGCTTTCCTTACGCAGGAAAGCTTTTTTATTTGTAGGCTCATATTTATATATGGGAGGAAAAGTATGAAAAAATTATTTAATGTGAAGTTGGATGTTAAAGCAATGGCATATTTATCAATGTTTATTGCTTTAGAGATTGTTTTGAATCGACTATTTAATTTGTTTCCAGGACAACCTCAAGGCGGTAATATTTCCATGGATTTATTACCAATTATTATGGCAGGTTATTTAATGGGAAGTGGTTATGGATTATTAGCTGGATTCATGGTGTGTATCTTACATTTTGTATTAGGTTTTGCAAGTTTTTATGGACCATGGTCAGTTGTATTGGATTATTTAATTCCTTTATCAATTGTGGGTATTGCTTCTTTATTTAAGAATATTAAAGTAGGTAAATATGAAATTTATACTGGTATTATTGTGACTATGATTTTGAAGTTTATTTCACATTATTTATCAGGAGCTTGGTTATTTGCAGAATATGCACCTGAGGGAATGAATCCATGGATTTATTCATTTGGCTATAATATTGCATATTGCTTACCATCTTTAGTTTTATGTTATATTGGATTTGTATATGTGTATCCTAGATTAAAAAGAGTATTTCATAAATAATATCAAGGTTTTATACCTTGATTTTTATTTTTAAAGATATAAATATTTAGAACAGGATATTGACAGATATGAGTCAATGAAAGACTATGAGGGATTCTATGTAGTGTGTAAGAAAGCGATTGTATTTAGTTAATATAAATAAGCTAGAGGAAATATTTTAATAATTCCTTTTCTCGACCTTTAAAATATGTATAATTTTGTGTATAATAGCTAGAAGAAAGAGGTTGTGGTCATGAAAGAATCGTTGATAGGGAAGGAAATACTTATTCATAGTTATAAACATAACGAAAAAGTTCATAGAAGCTGGTCTAAAGGTTTAGTACTAGAAGAGACGGATCAATATTATATAGTGATTAATAATCGTACTTTAGTTACTGAATCAGATGGTAGAAGATGGTTTACAAGGGAACCGGCTATCTGGTATTTTCCAAAAAATGACTGGTACAATGTTATTTGTATGATTAGAAAAAATGGTGTCCATTTTTATTGTAATATTGCTTCGCCAACTTTATATGATGGTGAAGCTTTAAAATATATTGACTATGACTTAGATTTAAAAGTATTTCCAGACTATAAATATAAAGTATTAGATGAAGATGAGTATGAAGCTCATCGTAAATTAATGGGTTATTCAGTAGAATTAGATAAGATTTTAAAAGCACAATTACAAAATCTTATTGAAATGACATACAATATGTCTGGTCCTTTTAGACCAGATTTTGCTCAATATTGGTATTCTGTTTATCAGAGTATGTTAGAAAGTAGGAGAAAACGATGAAAACATTTTATGATGAAGAAAGTATGATAGATTTTGGTGAAAAGTTAGTTTCGTATTTATTTCCAAATGCTGTTTTGACTTTAACTGGGGATTTAGGAGCAGGGAAAACAACTTTTACTAAAGGTATAGGAAGAGGATTAAAGATAAAAAAAGTGATTAATTCACCAACTTTTACTATTGTAAAAGTTTATCAGGGAATTCTTCCTTTATATCATTTTGATGCTTATCGTTTAGAGGATAATGATAATGAACTAGGATTTGAAGAAATGTTTGAATCTGGTGGTATTAGTGTTATTGAATGGCCTCAGTTTATTGAAGAAATTTTACCTGAAGAAAGATTAGACATAGAAATATTAAAGAATGAAGATAATTCAAGAAGTTTTATTCTTCATCCTAAAGGGAAAATATTTGAAGATATTGTAAAGGAGATAGAAAATGATTGGAATTATAGGAGCAATGGAAGAAGAAGTAAATGCTCTTAAAGATTTAATGACTGTAACTCGAATTGATAAAAAGCAAGACTACTTATATTATAGTGGTAAAATGGCTGATAAAGATGTTGTTTTGGTTCAAGGTGGTATTGGTAAAGTTAATGCTACAATTTCTACAACTCTTTTGTTGACTAATTATGATATTGATTTAGTTATTAATATTGGATCTGCTGGTGGATTAAAAGATTTTCAAAAAGTAGGAGATGTTGTTATTTCTGATAAAGTCGTTCATCATGATGTAGACGTAACTGCTTTTGGTAGAGAAATGGGACAAGTTCCTGGCTTACCTACTTACTTTGAGGCTAATAAACAATTACTACAATTAGTAAAAGAAATATTATCTGCAAATAATATTCAGTCGCATGTAGGGTTAATTGCTTCGGGAGATCAATTTGTATCAAAGAAAGAACAAGTAGACTTGATAATAAGTCATTTTCCAGATGCTATGTGCAGTGAAATGGAAGCAGCATCTATTGCTCAAGTATGTCATGTTTTTAACAAAAAGTTTATTATCACAAGATCTTTAAGTGATGTATTTGATCATGGAGATAGTTCTATTCAATTTGATGAATATCTACAAAAAGCTAGTCTTGCTTCAGCAAAAATGTGTCTAGAGCTTATTAAAAAAATTTAAGCAATAACTTAGTTATTGCTTTTTTTAGGAGGTGAAACAATGAGAAAAATTGAATTACTTGCTCCTTCTGGAGATAAAGAGTCATTAATTGCAGCTATCCAAAATGGTGCTGATGCTGTTTATTTAGGAGGAGATTCTTTTAATGCAAGAGCATCCGCTAAGAATTTTACAGATGATGAATTAAAATGGGCAGTAGAATATGCTCATTTAAGAGAAGTTAAAATCTATGTTACAGTTAATACGTTATATAAGGATGAA
>CALCBO010000231.1 GCA_937897245.1 uncultured Caryophanales bacterium
ACAATATCAATATCTATATCTGTATTATCCTTTTCTTTTGTATTTCTCATCTTTCTAAGATTTTCAACATCCTCTACCGTATTAATATTTGATTTTCCCCATTCATATAATATTTTATCTATATATCTCAAATTAGCTACTCCATTAAAAGTAGATTCCTTAATTGCTTCTTTTATTAGAGCTTCATCAATATTACTATCTAACCATGCCTTTATAATTTCATACTCAATAGGACTCAAAGTCCTACCAAATTCCTTCTCAATCATCTCATAGATATTTGATTTAGAAGTATCTTTTAACTCATTTACTTCATTCATCATTAATAAAGATATCTTCTCAAAAAAACCATCTAAAGATATGATTTCTTCAGTAATACCTTTCTCATTCTTTTTAACATCAACTTTAATTAAACCTTTATCTGTTAAAACATCTATACAATTCATAATCACAGACAATTCTACATTTAAATCTTCACTAAATTTATTAGGATTAAATAAAAAACTATTACCTTGATTATATAAATATATTAAAAATATAAAATCTTCGAGTTCCAATTTTAATTCTTTATATCTTTTTAAAAGAAAAAGAGGTAAAACAATATTACCATTTTTTAAAATGTCCACTATCATATTACTATTCACATAATCACCTCACCCATAAATATATTTAAAGAACAACTATCTACTTCATTTAACCTAGAGTAAGATTGATAAAATTTACTTTTTGCAATTTGCACTAAATTGATATAATTCTTTATACATATACCAAACATCTTCCTAAATTCAACATATAATACACTTATTTGCTTGTCAAGATATTTTTATAAACAAAAAAGAATCTAATGAAAATATTTAGACAAATCAGATTCTTCACTATCATCTTCATTATTAAACTGAGAATCACTAGTATTATCAGAATCTAATAAAGAATCCATATCATCAGAATTATCAAAAAAATCAGTTAGTTCCGAACTACCTTCTCCAGCTGAAATATCAAAAAAATCATCATCAACATCATTATTAGATTCATCATAATCTAAATCTAATATAGGGCTATTATTACTTATTATATTATTATTGATAGGCTTAACAGGTTCATTTGAAATTACCTCATTATCAGTTGATAAACCTTTATAATCTTCAAACCCTTTAACATCAAGAGAAGGTTCAAAATAAAACAAATCATAATTTCCTGTAATTAGTTTTATTATATCTACTAAAAAAGCCAATCCACATAACACACAACATGAATAAAATAAAATAGATATTTTAAAACAAAGCAGTACAATACTAACTGCAAAAACAACTATAAAAATTGAGGCAACTATATTTCCAAAAGCTAATTTTGTACCAATAAACAAATTAAAAATAGGTAAATATGCTATCGTAGTACTCTTACCATACATTTTGTTATATAAATTAGATAAAAATGCACCTATGAAAAAAAATCCAAATATTATCAATCCCCCCACTACAACATAAGTAGTAATCTTTGAATTTCGTACATATTTTAAAAATAAATTATTTCCTGTTTTTTGCTTAATAACTACATTATTAGCTTCATTTACAATTTCATCAACACTTTTACCTAAATACTTATCATACCCACCAATCTTACAATAACTATTATCATCTAAAACAGCTACATATTTAACATCAGCCGAACTCTTATTATCACCAAAATACTTACGTCCAACAAAAATTGAGAATGGAGAAGATTGACCTCCAGCTAATTTAAACCCCTCATTATCACTATTAATATCTTTATCAGAACAATAAGTTAAAAAACCAATATTCTTTTTACTAGCATCAAACAATAATAAATCAATGCTTACAAAACTACTAGTTACCATATTATTATTTATAGAACCAAAAGTTACTTTCCCATTACCACTAGTATCAATAGTACTTTGATAAACAAAATCATTATAAATAAACTTTTCGGTTTTAACAGTTGCTGTATCCCCTACTAAAATCAATTGTCCGGTTTCATACTCAGCAGCCTCCACTGGATAACACATCAAAAGTAAAATAATTAAACTTATAAAATAAAATACTCTTTTTACCATAAAATACCTCTTTATTCATAAATACTTTTCTTGAATATATTTTGATATATCATCACTATTATTATTTAATCGTTTATAAAGAATTTCTCTTTCTATATCAATATATATTTCTTTTAAATACTCTCCTGGCTTTTTAGATAATAACCCCATAATTGTTTTTGAATCAATATCTATATCTTTTCTCTTCTTAATAACAAGTTCATTATAAGACTCTGTTATATCTTTAATATCATTATTTTTTATTTCCCAAGCGACACTATTAACATATAATCCATAGTCATATAAAGATACAGGATCTAAATTATTAATTGTCAATGCTTTTTGTACTTTTTTTATTAAATGAATTTCATTCTTATTAAATGGATATTTATCTACCACATCTAAAATTGCCCATATTCCAATTAAATCACTAGTATTAGAATCTAACACTTTTCGTAAATTAGGTATTTCTAATTCTTCATCTAATCCCATATCTAATAATAATTGTATACCTTTTTTTTCATTTGGACTAGTAAATATTTTTTCTAATTCTTCTTTTTTTCGATAATATGACAAATTCTTAATTAATCCCTTACACTTTTTTATAGCCTCTACAATTTCAGTATCTAAAGAAAAATCTAATATTGTTGCAAAACGAATAGCTCTTAAAATTCTCAAACTATCTTCTTGAAATTTATCAAAAGAATTACCAACAGTTTTAATAATCTTATTATCCAAATCCTTTTTACCATCTAAAAGATCTAATATTTCTCCATTTTCATCCATACATATAGTATTAATCACAAAATCTCTTCTTAATAAATCTTCATAAATACTATCTATATATTTTACTTTCACTGGTCTTCTATTATCAACATAACCTATCTCTTTACGAAAAGTAGTTATTTCAAAACGTACACCATTCATCATAACTGTAACTGAACCATAATCTTCTGTAGGTAAGTAACTATCTGCAAATATCTCCTTTATTTCTTTTGGAGTTGCATTAGTTGTAATATCAATATCATTAGATTCAATACCTAATAAATAATCTCTAACAAAACCACCAACTATATAAGCTTTATATGAATGTGATGTAATCATTTTTATTAATCTCAAAGTGATATCTAACATCGAATCACCACCTAATCATATTGTATCATAAAACCATAAGAAAAAGAACCTAATATTAGGCTCTTACTTTACTGTAATAATTAGTTTACAGCATCTTTTAAAGCTGATCCAGCTTTGAAAGTAACGGCATTCCTAGCTGCAATTCTAACAGTTTCTCCAGTTCTTGGATTACGTCCTTCACGTGCAGCTCTCTTAGATACACCAAAAGTTCCAAATCCAACTAGTGGTACCTTATCTCCTTTTACTAAAGCTCCTGTAATTGCTGCAAAAGTAGCATCAATAGCTCTAGTAGAATCAGCTTTAGTTAACCCTGTAGCAGTAGCAACAGCTTCTACTAATTCAACTTTTTTCATATTTTATTTACCTCCCTATATAATTAAGCATTTATATCATGCTTACAAAATAAAATTATCATGTTTTATGAGAAAAAGCAACAATTATACATGAAATTTACTAATTTTTTTATTAATATTACCTAACAAAGTAATAATTTGCCCAATTGCAAACAAAAAAATTGACACTAATAGACTTAAAAACCAAATTATTATCATTATTGAAAAATTAAATTCTTTAACTACACAGACATCTGAATAATAAGAAGTAGCTCCACAAGTCGCAAATAGATTACCCATAAATATACCTAAGAAAAAACATATCGCAAACATACCTATCGCAAACCATTGATAAAAATTAAAACGATATTTCTTTACTTCTTTTTCCCAAGAATTCACTTTAGGAAATTCTTTCTTAGTTTTAGATATTTCTTCAAAAAAATCCATTATTAATCTACCCCCTTCTTAGAAGTATTAGATTTATTACTATCTTCTTTTTTTATAGAAGTAGTCTCTTTACTATTTTTCTTTTCTTCTTTTTTCTTATTAGTATTATGAACTATCTTTTCTTTTGTATCATTATCTTTCTTTTCTCCTGAAACAATATTATCTTTTACTTCAGTAGAAACATCAACTATTTTTTCTTTTATCTCTACTACTTTTTCATCAATATCAGTCTTATCTAAAACATCTTGTACCTTTTCTTTTACTTTATAAAAATTACCACTATTATTACTATTAATATTCTTATCATCTAAATACTTACAATAAAGATAAATATATCTACCAAACAATACATAATAACAAGTATCTAATATAGATAATAAAACACCACTAATTGATACAGTTCCAATTAAATTAACAGCTAATAATAATAAACTAATAATCACAACTGCATAATAATAAGAATCATTTTTTATTTCATTAAAAGGAGATTGATCAAATCGATATTCCCTCCAAATAATACTATCTCTAAACATTATATGAACAAAATATACTAATAAAACTACATTTAAAATAAACATCAACAAAGCAACTGGACTAAACACTTGTAAACATGTTAAAAAAGATGTAGCCATTTTAATTAAATAAACTAATCCTAAAAATATATTTAAATAATTAAAATATTTCTTTCCAAGTGAAAACTGTAATAAAACAAAATATATTAATAATACAAAATAAATACTATTATGATTAATAATACTACCCAATAGAGTAAATGAAAAACTTCGACTTACGAAAGCTTGACTACATACAATAATACTTAATATTGTTAGTAATATAAGCCATATAATTCTCCTTCCATCATTATACCATTCTTTTTTTATTTTCTCATTCATTATAACCACCTTCCATATAAATTATAACACTATTTAAAAATCTCTGCATTAGAAACATTTTTTTATTGGAGAACTTGACAAACTTATGATATAATAATGACTGAAAAAAGACATCTGGTAATATGTCAAGATAAAAATTATGGGAGTTTTTAAATAATTTCTT
>CALCBO010000232.1 GCA_937897245.1 uncultured Caryophanales bacterium
TTTGTATTTGTTTTTCAAGATTGATGATTGAATCGTCTATTTTTAACTCTTTTATCTTAGATTCAATATATTCTAAATTACTATCAATTCCATGAATATCAGAAATAAACAATATTTTCATTTTTTAATACACCTCTTATCTTTTTGAAAAAACACAGTAAATAGCAACCATGTCTTATAATTAATTACTTTTTAAACTGAATGATTCTGGAATAAATAAAAAGTCTTTCAATTTCATATCTGTTAATTCCTGTGGTCCTTCTAAAGAAATATAATGAACATTTCCATCTTCAGCTTCAAACCAATATGTTATTAGATATGTAGAGTCTACTGGATAAAACATATATACTTGATAAGCTGTATATTCTTTATTCTTTCCTATATTTACTGTTGAACCAGTAACATCAGTAACTTCCTCAGAATTTTGTTTACTAGCCAAATAATTTGAAGCATATTCTTTTGCCGATAACTTCTTATCTAAAACATTTAAAGAAACAATATAAACATTAGCTTTAGAATATTGTAATGAATCATTTTCATCTATATCATGGAACTCATTCCAATTATTTGGAATAGTTATATAACCATACTTATCATCACCAACTACTTTTATCTTTTCATCAGTTGTTTCACTTTTAGCATTTTTATTACTTTCATTACTCTTATGTTCTACCTTTTTCCCATTAATAGTACATGAACCTGTTGTATTACTAGAAAACCAAGTACTAAATTCACTAAGATATTCATCAATTCCCATTTGACTTGCTATTTCTTTTTGTTGATCAAGATTATAATTAATACCAGATGCTTTATAGCCATTTATACTACTCTTATTATAATATAATGTAATATTACCTTCACTAGATTTACAAACTAGTTTTTCTGAACTAGCTGATATAAGAGAAAATACAATTACAACAAGAATAATAGGTATAATCAATAGAACACCAATAACTGCTAATATTATAAAAACTATTTTCTTATTATCTTTTTTATTCTGGTTAGATTGATTATTTATACCATTATTTATTTGATTACCTACTCCAATATTATTACCTGTATTTGGTGCACCATTATTAGGATTAACTCCTTCAACTGTATTAACTGTATCTATTATAACAGGATTAGAATTTACTTCTCCAATAGCATTACCTGTATCTTGCATAGTATTAATTGGATTATTAATTGTATTAACATTTTGTGAATTAAAATCTGATACTTTCTCACCACAATTAGTACAAAAATCAGCATTTTCAAGTAAAGCAGAACCACATTTTTTACAATACATAAACTACCTCCTCTTTATTATATAAACATTGTATCATTAATCATTTATATTTTATTTTTCTTAATACTTTTTACAAAAACAATAGTAATTAAACTAATAATTACAATAAATATATAAGAAGTATAATTACCAGTTAAAGGATTAACTAATAATTTATTATTATCTTTTAATTTAACACTAATCTTTACTCCTTTATTAGGCATAATAAATTTATTATCTTTTACTTCTATTTTTTCATTATCATCAGTCATAACAATTATTTCTTCTATCTGATTCTTATATTTATCATTTATTATAATTGTTACTTCTTCTCCTGAAATGGCATTATCCTTATCTAAAGAAATAATATCAGTATTAAGATTATCTATCTTACTAGAAATACCCATATAAATAACTCTCCAATTACTCCTACCCAAAAGAGTATTATTATCTAATAACTTATATGATAAAAATATATAACGACCATTATATTCTCCCATATAATAATTTGAATATAATAATCTTTGTCGCTCATTTAAAACTGTTATTGGAGTTCTACTAATCTCTTCTCCATTTTTATCTAACTCTACTAAATAAGTTAATAGTTGTTCTGGTTTCTCATGAGTTATATAAATTTTATCTCCTTTAGTTATAATTGTTCCATAATAACCATTTTCTTCTGTTTTATTCCACACTTCATGACCATCTTTATAAAATATAACTGAAGATGAATTATTATTATAAGTATAACAAAGATATCCTCCTTGAAATGGTATAAATTCAACTAAAGTGGTATTAGCATCAAGACTATTATCATAAGTAATATAATCTTGTATTATAGCTGGTAAATTATCACTAGCTTCTAATAAATCTATATTTTTTAAATCACTAGATACTCTAACAGCCACATAATCTGATAGTCTTATTGTTTTATTAATTACATAATAATTACTTCCATCTTTTATAATATCAGATGTAGAATAAAGAATATTTGCTTCAATAAACTCATCACCTATAACATTAAAATGATTATCAAAAGAAGTAATATATATTCCATTACCAAGCGCAATTGCATATGCAATAAAACCATTATCTACTTTTTTTATTCTTGTATATATACGACCATCAGGTAAAGTTTTAATTCCATTAGCTGGAGTATTAGGATTAGCTAAAGATATCTCATGTACTATAGTTGGACCATACTCTGAATTAGTAGCTAAACAATATGCTTTATCAGAAACAATTGCACAATCAAAATAAACGCTATTATCAGATACTAAATCAGTTCCTTCTTCAAAAACAAATTTAGTTGTTGATTCAGCTAATACATTTCTCCAAATACTACATAATAATACTATTACTATAATTTTAATAAATTTTTTCATATAATTTTCTCCTATGTATGACGAATAACTTTAAAACGTTGTAGAGTATATTCTTCATTCTTACTAATTCCACCTTTACTTAAGGCTATTTCTAATTGTTTTTCTACTGTATCAATACCATCTAAATCAGGTAATAATAAACCTCTTTTAAAACCACTAGATACTATTACTCCATATTCTTTAACATCTAATTCACTAGTAGAAGAAATATCTTCTGCCTCTAACATCTCATCAACATGTATTTCTAAATAAGGAACTTCCCATTTTTTTATAGACATAAACCTTCTATCTCTTGTTGCTGCACTAATAGCATTCTTAATAATTTCTAAAGCTATAGAATCATATACTGGATATATTGTCCCAATACAACCTCTAAGTATTCCCTCTCTATGAATTGATACAAATACTCCTCTTTTTTTATTTAATAAATTATCAGGAATACTATTAGTAATCTCTAATTCCTTACCAAACAAAATATATGACTCAATACTTTTTCTAGCTAAAGTAATATATTCATCTTCTAAATTATTATCTATTTTTTCCTTAATATTAGCTAAATACTTATCTAAATAATTTCTCTCTATATTATCTCCTATAGGATAATAAGTACATATACCATATCCTACTCCTGTAATATCTTCATGAGATAACATCTTAATATCTAATTCTTTTTTATCAAAAGCACCAGCCATCATTATAAAAGAACGATGTCCACATTCAGATGCTTTTTTTCTTAAATCCCCATCAAATTCTAATAATTCTAAGAAACGACCATTACTCATAATATCCATTACTTTCTTATCATATATTGGTCCTTCTTCTACAAATCCATATGGACCATTATCCTGTAATTTATGAGATAAATCTCCACTAGCTACATAAACCACTTTTCTATTTAAATTAGAAACAGCTTCATTAATTATTTGTCCTATCTTATAATGTTCAGAAAAAGCTAATTCTGATAATCCTACAATTATTACTTTAAAATCTGTATAAAACTTCTTAATAAAATATAATGGAACCATACTACCATGATCTAATTCACTATAATTACTTTCCTTACCAGTAGGAAAATCCATATCTTTAGCTATTCTATCAATTTCATCTACTAATTCTAAATCTACATCTTCCATGAAAGACACTTCACTAGCTCCAAATTTACTAAAAGAACCTTTTACTGTATCAGTTTTAGATAAATGAAAATAATCATAATACAATGCTGTATGTGGACTAGAAATAATAATAGTATCTGGTTTAATAGAAGCAATCTCCCTAGCTACTTCTAAATAACTATTAATTGTTAGAGATACATCTTTTTCACTACCTCTACCTACTTCACTAACTATAAGTGGTGGATGTGGTACCATAAATCCTGCCATAATAGCCATAACTATCATCCCCTATAATACCATTATAGTAAATGAGAAAAAACAAGTCAAAAAAAAAGAGAAAAAAACTCTTCCCTTTACAGTTAACTATTCTTTTCTGAAAAAACTACTACTCCATTTTTCTTATTACTAATCGCAATATTACGTTTCGTTAAACTAATAGATTGAATCAAAGTATTATCATCCATCTTTTCTAATAATAAATACTTATTAGGAGTACGAGCTAAAAATATCTTTTTAGCATCATAATAATTATATAATGTCTTATTACTCTCTCTTTGCACTCTCACATTTGTCTTCATATAACCACCTAATAACATAATACTATTATTATTTCCCAAAATCAAAGAGCTATTTTTAATATTTATTATAAATTCCCTTTATACTAATAAAATCAAATAAATAGCATTTATAAAAAAGAAAAAATGACCTAAGTCATTAATCTAAGCAATTCTAAATGCTGGTGAAACACCAACATCATCATAATTAGCACTATTGCGACCATCTTTACCAGTATAACCTACAGCAAAGTAATCAGTATAACGGAAACGGGCCGTACGAAGTACCCACCAGTTATTCACACCATTATTATTCTGTTTAACTGCTCCAGAATGACTTGATGTAGTAATATTTTGTCCTGCATAATAATCTAATTGTCTTGTCTGTCCTTGAGCTGTATCATATTCTCCTGTATAATTCCATACTTCTCTTCTTGATAATAAATATAACTTATCAGTTGATGTAAAGTTTGTCTCTCCTGATGTTAATCCATGCCCTGATACCACTGTTGTATCTATTATTGCATTCTTTAATCCTTCAGGTAGTGCATTATATATATCACTATTTACATATGTCCTCATTTCACTCGCTGGCCATCCTCCTACATTTATATTAGTTGAATTCATATTATGAGTTGTGATGATATCTGCAAACTCTAAGACTAAGCCACAAGCTGTTTGACTAAATCCTGTAGTAG
>CALCBO010000233.1 GCA_937897245.1 uncultured Caryophanales bacterium
AAGCAACTTCTAATAAATGAGTTATTTCTTCTTCCGTGTAATCTAATAATTTTAAAAAATCTCTTCCTTTTAAATCTACCATATAATATCCTCCCTTTCTAATGGCATACTCATACATCTTGGACCTCCACGTCCTCTAGATAATTCTGATGATGGTATTTCAATTACTGTTATTCCTTCTTGACGTAGTATTTTATTTGTAACTTCATTTCGATTATAGACAACTACTACTCCTGGTTCAAGACATAAGGTATTAGAACCATCATTCCATTGTTCACGCTTTGAAGCTATTTCGTTTCCACCAGCACAAGGAATTAGTTTTACTGGATGATTTAGATATTTTTCTAATATTTTATCTAGAGGTGCTTCAATTTTCTTTACTACTAAATCATCATAAACAGTTGAATCAAGCCCTTCAGTTATTTCATAGACTTGTAATTCTTTTATTATTTCAGGATGATAAGTAAATGTATATTTATCAATTTGGGTAAAGACTGTATCTAGGTGCATAAAAGCTCTAGTTGAAGGAATCTTAATGGCTATAATTGTATCTATTTTACAAGTTGGATTTTTAAAATAATTCTTAGCTAATTGATCAATTGCCTCTGGTTGAGTTCTTTCTGAAATACCAATAATTATGGTATGTTCATTTATATTAAGTAAATCTCCACCTTCAGTGTGCCATTTATAAGTTCTGTTGTAGTATTTATTTACTTGATTGTAATCTGGATGATAATTGAATATATATTCAGCATAAATATTTTCTCTGTTTCTAGTTTCTGAATACATATGATTAAGATTAATACCATCACCTACACTAACAAAGTTATCTCTAGTAAAATACAAATTGGGCATAGGATCAGTAATAAACTCTTTAGTTGGTTGAATTAAGTCTACTAGAGAGTTTTCAATTATTTTGGTACTTTTTTCAAGTTCATTTACTTGGATTCCTTCCATTGTTTTTAAGACTAGTTGTTTTGGATCATCATAACTATTTAAAAAATCTTTTACAAGTTTATGATACTTATTAGTAGTTATACCTGCTTCTTTTATAAACTGAGTAATAAACTGGTTACGAATATCTTGGTTAGATGAGATTACTTCAGCCATTAAATCTTCTAAGTAGACTATTTCTACTCCATGTTTTCTTAAGATAGCTGCAAAAGCATCATGTTCTTTTTGAGCTCCTTTTAAATATGGAATATCATCAAATAATAATTTTTCTAATGTATCTGGTGTTAGATTTAATAATTCTCTACCAGGTCTATGAAGTAATACTCTTTTTAATTTACCTATATCACTAGTAACATGTATTCCTTTCATTTGCTCCTCCTTTATTTACCATTAGTATTCATATCTATCATTATTATATCAGAGAATATAGAAAAGTAAATATTTCTTTTTTTATACTTAAAAGTACTTTAAGTATAATTTATTTATTATTAATAGTTATATTACTCTTCACAAAGAATTGATATTTTATTTCTAAAATGATTAATCTAATAATTGAAGAAATAATAGAAATTTAAAACAAAACAAAGAGTAAATATGCTCTTTGTTTTATTGTTTAATAAGTTTTTTTGGTGAAGAATTAATTAATTCTTCTTCTAAATACCTTTCGATTGCTTTAAATAAACTTTTTTTAATTAATTCATGATTATTCTTATTACGAATCATACGATATGAAAATAAATCAGATAAAGTACATTCAATCATTAAATTATCAATATCACCAATATATTCTAAATAAGTTTCACTGTTATGATAATTATTAGACTTAGATACTAAAGATAAATTATCAATAAGTAGACTTCCATCTTTTTCTTCAGATGTTAATGATGCATCCCAAGCTAAAGCAATTCTATTTCTATTTTTACCAGTTCCTACATAGATTGATACTACTGGAGTAATATGATCTATAAGGTCATTTCCTACTTCTTCACAATACTTTACGTATTCATTAAGATTTTGCATGTTATTACCATGAATACTAGTATTATCAATTCTTACTTTAATTCTTATATCTTCTCTTTTAAGATTTAATTCCTTTAGAACTTCTTCAATATAATAACTTAGAGGAAAAATATATTTACTATTTTGATTTTCTATATCAAGATTTTCTATTTCAGTTAATTCATCTCTTTCTAGGTTGATATAGTTAGTACTTATTTGATTATCTATATTTTTTAATTTCTTTTCCATTTTAGATATTTTAATCTGTAAAGTTTCTATTTCTTTTAAAACTTCATTTCTTTGATTAATTAATGAATTTCTTTTTGATTCAGTTTCTAATCTTTTCTTTTGATACTTTTTTATTATTTCTAAATATTCTTTAACATAAGAAGTAAATTTTAATAAATCACTTTCTTGGATTTCCATTATTGTTCTCCTTGTCCTTTTTAATAAGTACTTTATCATCTTCTGTTTCTAATGACTTAGCAATAGCATTTATTAAACTATTATGAATCTCTGAATCATATTCAGGATTTTCACTAGTTATATTTAAACCATCATAAAATATATCTTTTAATTTACATGGGATTATTAGATTTTTAAAATCACCAGTAAATACTAATCTAGTAACTTCTGAACCATGTCTACTTATTTTATTATCAATTTTTAAACAATCTATTAGTCTTTTACCATCCTTTAGTGGTAAAGTTAATGGACATAACCATTCAAATACAATTAGTTCATTAGATGGACTATTTATTTCTATATAAAACATTATTGGAATTCTTTCGGTATAATCATCTCCATATTTATAATAAACTGCCATTAAATAATCAGAAATACTATCGATATTACCATATATAGAATTAGCATCTATTAATACTTTGTAGTTAGCATTCTTTTCATTTAATTTTAATTCTTTTAACAAAGCTTTAACTAATGGTTCAACACTAATATAATATGTGATATCA